>CAZBTJ010000066.1:0-28093 GCA_964494325.1 uncultured Pirellulales bacterium | reverse complement strand
CCGTGCCAATTCGTGATTAAACTCTTCGACTTATATCCGTTTATTGAGAAGTTACGGCAATATACAGTAAAAGAAACACGTTTTACCAAAAACTGAAAACCAAAAACTGTACACCACAGGACTTTGTGCAAAAGTCCTGTAGATTAGTGAGAAGTAAAGATGAAGGATTAAACCTAAAACCTGAACAGTCAGAAAGGCTCACGCCGTGACGATAGCACCTCAGGTTTCACCCCTGACTTTGTGTGCCGCCCCGCTTTTCACCAAAAACTTAACACTCAGAACCTAAAACTCATTTCGGCACAAAGGGTGACAACTCACGCAAACGGTTGATTATGGGGGGCAATTTTTCGGCCACAAGGTCTATTTCAGCTTGTGTGGTGTACCGACTCAGGCTAAATCGAATAGAGCCGTGTGCAGCCGTGAAAGGAACTCCCATGGCACGCAACACATGTGAGGGTTCCAAGGCCCCTGACGTACAGGCTGAACCACTGCTCGCACAGACACCAAACTGGTTGAGCATGAGCAGAATAGCCTCACCTTCCACAAACTCAAAGCTGATATTTGTAGTGTTAGGCAACCTCTTCTCTTTAACGCCATTAAGCATCGCCCCTTGGCAGGTTGTCATCAACGTCGCTTCTAGATGATCCCGTAAGGCCTTAACCTGTTTGTTCTCCACATCGAAGGCCACTTGGGCCAATTGACAAGCCTTGCCCAAGCCAATAATGCCTGGCACATTCTCGGTACCTGCACGCCGACCATATTCTTGATGACCGCCCAGCATGAAAGGTATCAACCGGGTGCCTTTTCGTACATAAAGCACACCCACGCCCTTGGGTGCATGAAGCTTATGCCCTGACAAACTAAGCAAATCAATGTGACTCTCCACCAGATTGATTGGAATTTTGCCTACGGCCTGGACTGCATCTGTATGGAAGACACTGCCATGGGCAGACACCCGTTTGGCAATCTCTTCTACGGGGAAAATGACACCGGTTTCATTATTGGCATACATCACTGTCACGATCGCCGTGTCTTCATTCAGCTCCGCGTCCAGCTCCGCCAAGTCCAGTTGCCCGTCACGATCGACACTGAGTTCCACCACCGTATAGCCACGGTTTTCCAGTTCGCGACACACGGCCAACACAGCAGGATGTTCCACACGCGTGGTAATGATTTTTCGTTTGTTGGGATACGCAGCCAGTGTACCTTGGATGGCCGTGTTGTCACTCTCCGTGCCACAGCCGGTAAAGATAATCTCACCGGGACTGCATCCCAGCAAATCGGCCACACGTTGACGCGCCTGCTTAATTTGAGAACCAACCTGACCACCAAATATATGCATACTGGATGGATTGCCATACAAATCGCAAAAATAGGGTTTGATCTCTTGAAAAACTTCATCCGCCACACGGGTGGTGGCATTGTTATCTAAATAGATGGGTTCCATGGTTTATCCTGACTGGGTGTTACTCGGCTGAATGTTCCTTGGATTCAATGACCACCAGGTCTTCTGACACGTACTCGCGAAGCTTGCTTTCGACCACACCTTGCATGGTAAAGTCAGAAGAAGGACATTGAGCACACATACCCCTGAAGCCCACAATCACCTTGTCACCATCTACGTCGATCAGTTCAATGTTGCCGCCATGGGCACGCAATGCAGGACGAACCTGCTCATTGATGGTCTGTTGAATCAATTGAATCTTCTGGATATTTGTGAATTTACCGTGAGGCGCTGCCTTGTGAGACACCTTCTGGATTTTGTCCTTCTGCACCACTTCGAGGATATCCTCGATCTCTCCGTGACATCCGCCACACCCACCGCCAGCTTTGCAGTAGTTGGTGACTTCTTCCACAGTCATCAGCTCATTTTCCAGAACCACACGCTTGATCTCGTCATCGGTCACACCAAAGCAGGTACAAACCACATGGCCATGGATAGACACCGTGCTGGATTCTTCGCCTTTGTAATTCTTAATGGCCGCTTCCAAGGCCTCCATGCCCATGACAGAACAATGCATCTTCTGGTCTGGCAAACCACCAAGCTTGTCAGCAATCTCCTTATTCGTGAGTTTGGCGGCCTCATCCAGGGTCAGGCCAACGATCATCTCGGTCAGTACAGACGACGAAGCGATTGCACTGGCACAGCCAAAGGTCTGAAACTTTGCCTCTGAAATACGAGCATCGTCACCGAGCTTAAAAGTCAGCTTCAGCGCATCGCCACACGCCAGAGATCCCACTTCCCCCACACCATCTGGATTTTCAACCTCACCTGCATTTCTGGGATTATAAAAATGATCCCACACTTGATCTGTGTATTCCCACATTTTTAAATTCTCAATTTTTAGTTATTAGTTATTAGTTATTGGCTGTTAGCCGCAAGCTGCAGCCAAAGCATGAGCTACATCGTTTATGATGTCGTCAATGTGCTCTGTGCCCACTGAAATTCGGATGTATTCGGGCGTCACGCCGGCTGCCAGTTGCTCTTCATCGGAGAGTTGCTGATGCGTCGTAGAGGCGGGATGAATCACAAGGGTCTTGCTATCCAGGATATTGGCCAAATGCGATGCCAATTCACAGGCTTCGATGAACTTTTGGCCAGCCTCTTTGCCACCCTTAATGCCAAAGCCCAACACAGCACCCTGTCCCTTGGGCAGATACTTCTGAGCATTTTCATAATCTGGGTGAGATTTCAAACCGGGATAATTCACCCACACCACACCATTCTGTGATTCAAGCCATGACGCCAGTTTAATCGCATTTTCACAATGTCGCTCCACACGTAAATGGATGGTTTCCAGTCCCTGGATAAACTGAAATGCATTAAACGGTGACATACAAGCACCCATGTCGCGCAGAAACTGAACTCGGGCCTTGACAATATAGGCCAAACCGCCCAGAGCCGCCCAATACTTCACGCCGTGATACGCGGGATCTGGCTCGGTCAGCTCAGGATAGCGACCATTGTCCCAGGGAAATTGGCCGGAATCCACAATCACCCCACCAATACTGGTACCATGCCCACCAATGATTTTGGTGCAACTGTGGACTACAATATCAATACCGTGCTCAATCGGACGGAACAACATGGGCGAAGCCACTGTGTTATCACAGAGAACGGGCATCCCATGATCGCGAGCGACCTTGGCAATGCTTGTATAATCGAGCACGTCATTTTTCGGATTTCCAATGGTCTCAATGTAGAGCAGTCGCGTGTTGTCCTTGATGGCATCGGAAAAATTCTTGGGGTCAGACGGGTCCACAAATGTCACTTCAATGCCCATCTTGGGCAGGGTCTGACTCAACAGGGTCACTGTGCCACCATACAACGAATTAGAGGCCACCAAATGCTGACCAGACTGACAAATATTGAGAATCGCCGTGGTAATGGCCGCCATACCAGAACTGAAGGCCAGGGCCCCCACGCCCCCTTCCATGGCAGCAATCCGTTTTTCCAGAACATCGGTGGTGGGATTCATCAATCGCGTGTAGATATTGCCAAACTCCTTGAGCGCAAACAAATTGGCTGCGTGCTCTGTATCCTTGAACAGATAACTGGTGGTCTGGAAAATGGGGACAGCGCGGCTCAAGGTGTCAGAATCTACGGTTTGTCCGGCATGCAGGGCCAGCGTTTCCAATTTATACGTTGTATCTTGCGACATGAGAATATCCTCTTCTATATTTTTGGTAATACAGAAATCATTCGATCCAAGGCCTGCTTGGCCCTGACACTTATGTCTTGCGGCACAGTGACTGGGTGGACCATGTCTTGCAGGGCCCACAACACCTTTTCCAGGGTGATCTTCTTCATGTTTTCACAGACAGCACGCTCACTGGCCGCAATGTAGGTCGCCTTTGGGTTGGCCTTCTTCAAACTGTGCAAAATGCCCACTTCGGTGGCAATAATGAAGTCTGAAACGTCAGACGTCTGCACGAAGCTGAGCATCTGCCCGGTACTAAGCAGCTCATCTGCCAAGTCCTTGACGTCATCTTTGCATTCAGGATGGGCAAGCACCTTGGCCTTCGGGTGAGCCGCCTTGGCGTTCTGAATGTCTTGGGCTGTGATCAACACATGGGACCGACAATACCCAGGCCAAAGCACAATATCATGATCCGGGCACCGCTGCTTCACATAACTGCCCAAATTCTGATCCGGCACAAACAATATGGGTTTGTCCGTGGGCAGGGTCTGCACCAATTGCAATGCATTGGAACTGGTGCAGCAGTAATCACTTTCAGCCTTTACTTCAGCGGTACTGTTCACATAACACACCACCAAAGCGCCAGGATGATTCGCCTTGTGCTGGCGCAGCTCATCCACGCTAATCATGTTTGCCATGGGGCAACCTGCATGCTTATCCGGAAGCAACACGGTTTTTTCGGGTGACAAGATAACGGCAGTTTCGGCCATAAAACGAACACCACAAAACACGATCACATTGGCTTCGGTCTGGGCGGCCTGCACACTCAACCCCAAAGAATCACCGGCAAAATCAGCCAGATCCTGAATTTCCGCAATCTGATAGTTGTGTGCAAGGATCACAGCATTACGCTGCGCCTTCAATTCATTTATTTGTTCAATTAACTCAGGTCTCAACGGCATCTCCCATGTTCATATCTAACGGCTTGCTACCCATACGCATAACAGGTCTATTTTGTTTTTCGATACACTAAATCGGGATTGCCTGTGGTCACAGTCACGCCTGCAGGCACCGATTCCTTGATCCACACATTGCCCCCAATGACCGCACCCTTGCCAATGGTAATATCTCCAAGGATTGTGGCTTCCGCGTAAATCGTCACATCATCTTCAATGGTAGGATGGCGTTTGCCCCCCTTGATTATTTTACCCTCCTCATCACGGTTAAAACTCAGGGCGCCCAGCGTAGTCCCCTGGTAGATCTTGACATTGTCGCCGATCACACAGGTCTCACCAACCACCACGCCTGTGCCGTGATCAATGAAGAAATTGTTGCCAATAGAGGCACCCGGGTGAATGTCAATGCCTGTCCTGGCATGGGCACACTCACTCATCATTCTCGGAATCAGAGGGACCCCAAGACGATACAACTCATGCGAAATACGGTGAATCGCAATCGCCGTGATGTACGGATAACTGATCACAATTTCTTCGTAAGAAATGGCAGCCGGGTCTCCTTCGTACGCCGCCGCTACATCACCTTTGAGCTTGTCTCGAACGCCTGGCAGCCTTTCCAGTAAAGCGACTGTTACATTATGAGCCTTCGTCCTACAGTCGCAATCCTGACATTCGTTGACGCGACAATGATAGGCAAAGGCACGCTCCAACTGCTCTTTCAAATCCGAATAGACGTGACACAACACGTCGCCCACCACAAACCGTATGTTGGCCTTGGCCACAACTCTGTTGCCCGTGCGCCCAGGAAACAAGATTTCAAATAGTTCGTCGATAATAAGCAGGATTCGTCCTCGGACGGGCAAATTCGACGCGTCAATAAAATTGATGCCAGAATCCCCCTCGTAGGTGTTCATCAATTCATCCACCAATGTGTCAACTCGTTTGTTTGTAAAGTCGCGTTTCTTCATAATGCATTTTCCAAATCCACTCTACGCAAACAACTCGGTTGAAATGTAACGCTCCCCCGTATCCGGCAGGATAACCACGATGGTCTTGCCCTGGTTTTCTGGCTTTTGCGCCAATTCTGTGGCCGCCCACATAGCAGCCCCAGAGCTAATGCCCGCCAAAATGCCTTCTTTAGATGCGAGCAACCGAGCAGTTTTCATGGCGTCGCGACAACATACAGCAACCACCTCGTCAATCAATGACGTATCAAGAACACCCGGTACAAAGCCCGCACCAATGCCCTGAATCATATGTGGCCCAGGTTTTCCACCGGCTAGCACGGGGGAATTCTTCGGCTCAACTGCCACCACTCGCAGGTCAGGATTCTTTGCCTTTAGCGCCGAACCACAACCCGTCAGTGTACCACCCGTACCCACACCCACCACAAAAATATCGACATTCTTGCCGGAATCCACCCAAATCTCTTCAGCCGTGGTTTCTCGGTGGACTGCGGGGTTTTCAGAATTCTCAAACTGCTGAGGCATAAAGACATTATCCTTAGAATCTACCATCTCTGCAGCCCGGTTCACCGCGCCAGTCATGCCTTGCTGAGCCGGCGTTAAAACAATTTCCGCACCGAACTGCGTCAAAAGCTTACGACGTTCAATACTCATAGACTCTGGCATCACAAGCGTCAATTTGTACCCTCGTGCAGCACACATACAAGCCAGACCAATGCCCGTATTGCCACTGGTTGGCTCAATAATCTCTGTACCTTCCTGAATTAAACCTTGCTCTTCGGCCGCCATAATCATGGCCTTTGCAATACGATCCTTCACGCTTCCACATGGATTTCTGGACTCCAGTTTTGCCAAGACCAATGCGTCATTGCCAGCCAATCGATTAATTCTTACCAAAGGCGTGTACCCGATGGCCTCGGTAATGTCACTGTAAATCGCATCCATTTCTGTCACCTAGATATGATAGTTTTGAGATTTCTTGCCTGCCTGATCCAATAGATCCTGAAGCGTGACTGAATCCAGGACATCATTCACGGCACTCTCGACACGAGTCCACAGATTTCTTGCCACACAATCCAAGGCACGCTCACAAAATTGTGCGTCTTGCACACACTCAGTCGTGGCCACAGGCCCCTCCAGACAATGAAACACATCACTCAAACGAACCTGGTCCGGGGCCTTAGCCAACAGATACCCACCTCGGGCACCACGAAGGCTTCGTACGATTCCGCCAGAGCGGAGCACGGCAACCAACTGCTCCAGATACTTCACAGAGATAGACTGTCTTTCAGCAATAATACGCAATTGCAGAGGACCCTTCTGATAATTTTGAGCCAGTTCGATGGCGGCCCGAATCCCATATCTTGTTCTGGTTGATACTTTCATAAGTTTCTCCTATAATTCCTACTACATTAGTAGCTAATAATATACTAGCATTCCCCCCTATCGCCTAGGGGAAAATACAGAAATATACATTATTTTTCTGGGTGTTTCCAGAAATACCTATTATTGACAGATTTATTGACATCTTTGCCCCAGGAATATAGGGTAGCGCTAAAATAGAACCTAAAAACGAAAGCTTCCCATGAAAATTGCCAGCTTCAATGTAAATTCTTTGCGTGCCCGTCTGGGTATTGTCCATGATTGGCTCAAAAATCAAAGCCCAGACGTGCTGGCTGTACAGGAAACCAAGGTTCAGGACAAGGATTTCCCCCTCGAAGCCTTTTCTGATTTGAACTATCACATCACATTTAAAGGCCAGAAAAGCTACAATGGGGTGGCCATATTCAGCAAAACCGAGCCCAAAAAAGTAAGTTTTGGCCTGAACGACGAACCCAAAGACGAACCACGCTTGGTCAAAGCGCAAATCAACAATATCACCATCATCAACACCTACATCCCGCAGGGCCATCTGCCAGATACAGACAAATTCAAATATAAACTCGCCTGGTTCAAACGCTTGCAGGCCTATTTTGAAACGCATTTGACACCAGAAGATCCTGTGCTGTGGCTTGGCGATTTAAATGTCGCCCCCAAAGCCATTGATGTACACGATCCCAAGCGACTTCTGGGTCATGTTTGCTACTGCCCTGAAGTCAGTAAGGCCTTCGACGCTATCCGCAACTGGGGATTTGTAGACACGTTTCGCCTGCACAACCAGGATGAAGGGCAGTACACATTCTGGGACTACAGGGCAAAAAACACACTTGAGAACAACCGTGGCTGGCGCATCGACCACATCATGGCCACCCAACCACTTGCAGATAAGTGCACAGCCTGCGAGGTCGACAAAACACCACGAGCACTGGAAAGACCCAGCGACCACACACCCATCATGGCCACATTTGATCTCTAAGTAAAAGCCACCATGCCGTAAACAAGATCGCAGACAAACTCCGTACACAGGGTAAGCTCGTGGTGGTTGAGGAGGTTTAGAACGTCAAAATGACTGCATCAATGAAGATGCATCTGCCAGCTGGTTATCCCCCGTATTGAGTCAAGTGCAGGCTTGACCTTACCACAGTGATGATTTATAATGCGCTCTCTTTGAAATCGGATGGCTCGCCCATCCAATGCATCGCACAGGACCACCGAGGAGGTTCTCTTATTCATGGAAAGGAGCCAGGAATCATGACCACGCTTGATCAGCCCCTGCGCCCTCTGCAGGAAACAAAATCCGCATCACTGGAAGAGCAACGCGTCACACTGCGTGACCGTCTGAAACGCCGTTTTGAGGTCTGGCTGGATGAAGCCCTGGCCCCCGAGGCCGTACCTCAGGGGCTTGCCGCCGATATCCTTGGACAACTCGAAGCAGAAACACCCGGCGACGCGTCAAGCCCCACGAATGATCAGGATTTGCAGGCTGTGTGCACGACCCTGGTGGGATTAACAGATACTGCCAGGCATCAAAGCGAGGCCTTTCAGCAACTCCGTCAGGACCTGCCACCGGTACAAGCCCTCGCTGAAGCGGTCTCATCTTTAATGACTAGCCTTGCTTCTGATCGTGAGAGCCAGGAACAGGAACGCCAGCAGCAAGAGGAAAAACAGCGTTTGGAGGCCCGGCGCCAGATTTTTCAGGAAGTGCTGGGCACGGTGATGGATATGCGTGATCGCATGCGCGAAGGGCTAACAGAAGCCCAAACTCAGTTGGACGCCATACCCAAAGCGGAATCTGCTTCCAAGAAAAGATTGTGGCCGATATCATCTAAAATGCAGTCCGCCCTCAGTACGTCGCCTGGACATGCCGGCCTGGAAACCTTGATTAAGGCCAACCAGTTGGCTCTCGATAGCATCGATCAGACCCTGACTCGATGGCATGTCAAACTTGTTGAGGGCGTAGGACTGCCCATGGATGGCGAAACCATGAAAATTGTGGATCAAATGATCAAGCCAGATGTGACAGAAGGAACCGTGCTCAAGGTTCTGCGAACGGGATATATTTGGAACAGCGTCCTCTGTCGTCCGGCAGAGGTGTGTGTGGTCCAGTCCACAGAAAGCCATTAGACTCCTTTTGAGGCCTGTAAGATGAACGAAACAATCTATCGCTGCCCGGCCTGCCAATCGCCCTTTCAGGGCAAAAAGATCTGCCCTCAGTGTGACGCGGACCTCGCCCCCCTGATGACAACCATCGGCCGTGCCTTTCACCTCCGCTGCCAGGCCCGAAAGGCCCTTGGGCAGGGGCAGTATCAGACCGCACGCCGCTTCGCGACACGGGCCCAACGCCTCCATCACACTGCCCGAGGTGAGGGCCTTCTCAAGGTCGCCGCCATTGCCCAGGCCGTACGTGTCGATTCTGAAGTCTAAATAAATCACCCAATATTTGCCGCGTTTTAAAAAAGGTCTTGTGACACACAATGGACCTTGCATTCTTTAATGCCAAGAGATAACATAGGTAAATGGCCTGACCAATGGTTAGGGTCTATTATTCGTTCCTGTTATGAATAAATGTACGCGACGTAATTGAAGTGTCTTTTCTGTTTGTTGATATGTTGACTGGAATGTGGACACATAACTGTGTGTCTACTTGACAGAAAGGAGCCCCAACGGAAAGCCAAAAAAGGCACGTGTGCACATTGCATGCAAGGAGCAAGGATATGCAAACTAATTCCCTATAGATGCTGTTTGTAAGGGAAACCATATCAGTTTCTTAATTATCTGAAGGAGGTCGTCACCATGGAAAAAAAATTGTATTGTTTTATCATCTGTGTTCTGATTTTCGGATTGGCCGCGTCATCCGCCTGGAGTCAGGAAAACCAAATCCAAAACAGTGAGTTTGACGAGGACTTCACGTCCTGGGTGAGATACGGAGCGGCAGGATATACAGCAGAAGTTGTCCAGGGCGCTGGTATGTCTGGAAAAAACGCCGTCTTACTTGATGTAACCGACGCCTCCGCCGGCACAGCCATAGGGATTGCCCAGGATGGTCTGCTGCTTGAACCGGGAGTCACCTATCCGATCGGCTTTACGGCCAGGGCAGAAGAAGACAGAGAAATGGTCATGGAACTCCAAACAAACATAAATAATGCAAGCTGGCCAACCCAGCTAAACCGGAAGGTGAGTCTTACCACAACGCCACAAACATTCACGTTTGAATACACCCATAATGGCAACACCCTTGGCGATGATGCGACAGAAACCGTCATAATGTATCTCATGTTAAAGGGCCCCTTTTGGCCAATGCAAGGTAATGATCTGAATAAGAAAGTCTGGATTGACCGGGTTTACTTTGGTGCAGAACCCCCCATGCCCAGCCTTGATTTTGCAGACGACCCCTACCCTGAAGATGGAAGTACTGATATCATTCGTGATACGATCTTGTCATGGTCACCAGGCCAGTACGCAGGCACACACAATGTATACTTTGGCGAGAGCTTTGAAGATGTCAACAATATGACAACGCCGACCGTTTCCAACCACGACGCCAATTCGTTTGATCCCGAACGTCTTGAGTTTGGGACTACCTATTTTTGGCGTGTGGATGAAGTCAATGCCACACCAGACAAGACCGTGTACAGAGGTGACGTCTGGAGTTTTGAAGTAGAGCCTTATTCAATTCAAATTCCTGGCTCTGAGATTTTGGCAACGGCCTCCAGCTCTTCCAATGCTTTTTCAACGCCTGAGAAGACTGTTGATGGGTCAGGATTGGCTGATAACGACACACATAATATCAAGACTGAAGACATGTGGTTTACAGCAATGGGTGATTCAGCCCCCTGGATTCAATACGAATTTGATACTGTCAAAAAGCTGGATACCATGAAGGTCTGGAACTCCAACAGTTCTGCCGAAGGCTTTCTTGGGTATGGCGTTAACGGAGTCTTGATTGAGTATTCGAAGGATGGCGAATCCTGGGCAATACTCGAAGATGTCAATGAGTTGAGTCGGGCACCAGGTTTACCCACCTACGACCAGTATGATAAGATTGCTCTTAACGGCCTGGCTGCCAAGATGGTTCGCTTGAACATACAAAGCAACTTTGGTGGTTTCTTGAAATCCTACAGTCTGAGCGAAGTACAGTTTACCATGATTCCTGCGGCGGCTCGTACGCCGATACCTGCGTCAGGCGCCAAAAACATCCTCCCCAACGATATGGTGTCTTGGCGTGCAGGCCGTGAAGCAGCTCAGAGTACAGTCTACGTTAGTACCGATCCGAATGAAGTGACCGATAGTCTGGCACCCTCTGGCATGTCTAATACCAATAGTCTAGATCTTGGCGTCTTTGATCTTCAAATGGGCGAGACCTACTACTGGCGTGTGGATGAAATCAACGAGGCTGAAACTGAATCTGTCTGGACAGGCCCGGTATGGAGTTTCTCTACAGTGGCAGCCTTGGTGGTCGAAGATTTTGAGAGTTATGGCAACGATAGTCCAGATCGTCCTTTCCAGACATGGCTTGATGGTTTCGGTTATTCGGCCGATGAGTTCTTCGCTGTTGGATACAGCGGCAACGGAACAGGTGCCGGTATCGGACATGACATCTGGACAGCATCCAGCCTTCACTATGACGGCAATATCATGGAAACTACCAACACCTTGTCAGGTAGTAACCAGTCTATGCCATTCTATTACGGCAATACAGGTAATGTGGCTTCACAGACTGAGCGTACGTTTACAACACCGCAAGACTGGACCCTTGGTGGGGCTCAAACCCTGTCAGTCGCCTTTTCTGGCACGTCGGACAACACGGGCCAGTTGTATATCAAGATCAATAACACCAAGATCGTTTATGACGGTGATGCCGAAAATATCGCCCGTTCTGGTTGGCAAACGTGGCTTGTTGATTTATCCGGGCTTGGCGTAACGCTTCAGAACGTGACCAAGATGACAATGGGTGTAGACGGGTCTGGTGCAGCCGGTCTTGTGTACATCGATGACATTCGCCTCCTTTCCGAGAGCCTCGATTCTCTGATTCCAGGCGCGGCGATTCAGGCATGGGAAACGGCAGCGACAGCAGACGCTCCCGCGTTCCTTGTGACCCATTGTGTGGACGGTGTCTATGATATTGGAGCTCTGAGTGGTGATATCAGTTATGAATTCATCGTGCGCAGCAATCCAAATGAAGAGTTACCCAGCATGGGTCTGATGGGCAGGCGTGATTTTGGCGATACGTCGGCTGGTCTCAAATATGAGCAATGGCAAAACACGGATACCTACGGTGCCACAGTGTTTGGTGTGGCAGATTATGATTTTGGCATTGCGACCTCCCCTGGTCAAGACACTCATTTGGTCTTTATATCCAGTGAGGCGACCGGTACGACCACGCTATATGTCAATGGTATTTATGGTGGGCAGATCGAAAACGCGATCACACTGTCTGGCATGACCGGCATTGGTTATATGGCCAGTGCCGAAGACGGCAGCACGTCCTTTGACAACTTTGATGGCAATATTTTTGGTGTGGCGGTTTATGATGTGTCACTTGCGGAAGCAACTATCGCGGCACATGCCGATGCATTCCTGAAGTAGGAAAAGTTAAAATGCATTCTAAGCAGTCACGAGTCTGAGTTTTTAACTTTTTAGAGAAAACCTCAAGCGGCCCAGGTTAATCCCGGGCCGCTTTTTTATTGCATTTAATACTATTACCAGATCTGGGTACGAAGCCTGAAGACAACTTCTATGACAACAGATATTTTATCAGGTCACGATACTCCGAGAAATCAGGGCAGACCAAATGAGCGCCCGCTTTGATCAAACGGGACCGCTTTTCACTGTCCCACCCGTGCCGTCTCACTTCATCGCTGGCAATGCCAATGGCCAGGCCATTGCGTTTTCGCACTTCCCGAATTTCCACAGGGCCGTCACCAAATACGACCAATTCAGGACCCTGAAGATTGTTTTCAGTAATAATCCGTTCAATCACCATTTTCTTGGAGTACTTGGTGACGTCACCCAATGAACCGTAGATTCCACCATCAAAAAACTCGGCATAGCCCAAGCCTTCAGATTCGTTAACCACATCATCATGATCTGTACCACTGGCTAGATAAAGCTTGATACCGTGCTCTCGTAATGCCTTTAGCATAGGCAGAGCACCTTTGACTGTGAAGTCGCTTACGTCAAGGTTGTGCTTTCTCAATTTTTCAAGACGCTGATCCACTAGGGCTATGAGATTGTCGTTATAAAGTTGCTTGTAGCCGACTGAATCCCGTATCTCGTCGGACGCCACAATGCCAAATTCCTTGACCATCTCAATAAGGGCCTGCATCTGAAGGATGGTCTGGATGCCGGTCGAGGTATCGATATACTGAAGAACCCGCTGACGCACCTTGTGATATAGTGTTTCATCGGCCATGTCGTACTGATCACCGAGAATCGCTTTGATCATGACGGGTGCCATGATTTGCTCCCAGCCCTGACGCAATGTACTAATCGTCCCGTCGTTGTCAAATACCGCGTGTTTAATACAACCCGTGGTGACTGAATCAACGCAGATTTCAATATCACACCCCTCCAGAAAAATGGCCTGTCGCGAATCTTCAGCCAATTCAGGGCTGTAGATATAGTTTGCATCTGCACCCATATCCAGTACTTCGTCACCCGAGGCGGTGCCCGTACAATAGAGTTTTTGAACAGTCACAGCGGCGGCAAAATTGGCAAATTCGGAGGCTTCAGACGGAACGATGCCAGCCCCCAAACACAAGGCAAGGGCACTGGTCACGGAATCACCAGCCCCCACAGGATCTAGTTTTCTGAGCAATTGAATACCGGGCACCTCATGGGTTCCATCCTTGTCAACCGTGATGATACCACGTGCTCCTCGCGTGAGAAAAACAGGCAGACCAAACTGTGTGTGAAGCATGTGAGCGTATTGCCTGACATCAATCAACGCCAACACGTCCTCGGTGCCAACCTCCACGCCGCTGAGAAGAGCCGCTTCCAGGTCGTTGGTCTTTCGATACACATGCTTGAATACATGGCCGAAGTGGCGGGAATCAAGCAATACGATCGTCTCTGGATGCTGAGCAAACAACGCGTTCGCTCGCTCGATAAATGAGATATTTGTGATACTACCAGGGACCTGTTGATTCACAATGAATACATCCGCCATTTCCAGGGCTTCCGAAATACCAGCCAACAGGGCCTCATCGGTTTCCTGTGACCGCTGGTTGAAGAAACCAAAATCAATGCGTGCCTGTTCTTTGCCCTGGATATGTGGTTTGGTAAAGGTCACCGTGTCATAGTTCTCCTCCTGCATGACCAAGCGTGAGGTATCCACGTCAAGTTCGTGCAGCTGGCGTCGAAGCTCCCTGCCATGCAAATCATTTCCAGTCACCCCCACAAGATGTATGACAGCCGGGTTCAGAGCTCTAAGGTTAGCCACCACATTGGCTGCCCCACCAAGGGAATAATAATGCTTGGACACAGCCTGGCACTGGAGTCCTGTTTCCAGGGACACTTCCGATCCATGAGGGTCAAGCACCCAATAGGCGTCCAGACAAAAATCGCCATAGACCGCAACAATCACCTTCTCTATCCGGTTCAGAATGTCTTTGATAGTTTCATTATTCATTGACTGGACTCTTTCACTAATGGCAGAAACGGCCGCAGGTTACTGATCCAGAGTCTGACGCAAGGTCTCCAGACGTTTAATACATTGAACCATACAACGTACTGTATGATAATTGACTTTCCATGAATGGCTCATATGAGTCCAGATAGGTTCTCCCTCCCGTGTTAACAAGGGCCACCACTCTCCCGTCGTGTGATGGATACCTTTGTCAAAAACAAAACGATGAACGTTCTCATAAGCATCCCAATAAGGATCAGGTCCAAACCGTAAACAGGCCTCCAGCATACCAATCATGACCTCCGCCTGCTGCCAAAATTCCTTTTCCATATCATGGACGCCACCTGCGTGAGGACCTTCAACGTAGACGCCACCATAGTCCGGGTCAATGCCATTGAGTCTGCCATGGTCCAGGGATTTCTGTATGACACCCTGATACTCATCCCAGCCCATGTTCAGAATGTCGGTCGCGTGGGCCAGGAGCCAGGCAAATTCGACATTGTGACCTGCTGACGTATTGTCCTCAGCATTGGACTTCGCCCCCCCCTCGGCAAACCGATCCCAGCCCCAGACAATGTTAAACTTGATTTGAGGCGCCACAGTCCAGTCACCCCAAAACTGGGGAATACCCGTGGCATATTTGGGGTGCAATATCTGTTCTCTTAATAACTCGATGGTCTCAAACAAAGTACGGCGGTGCAGACTCTGCCCCGTACATTCATACAAATTGGTATAGGCCTCCATCAAATGCATATGCGTATCCAGGGTTTTTCGATCGCCACCGCCCGCACCGGGCCCGCAAAGATCCCAGTTCCTGTCAAACATCTCCCAATAGCCACCATACTGTGTATCTGCCGCGTGCTTTTTTATCAAATCAAAAACACGAATCGCATAGTCGGCACCGCGTGGATCTTGCGTTGCCAGGGTATACTCACTGAGTGCGTACATGGCAAAACTTAGGCCATACAGAATCTTTTTGTCAATGGCCACGTTTCCTTGCCTGTCCACCATCCAGAAAAAACCACCATGCTCAGAATCCCACATGTTATCGATCATAAAATCAACACCATGTTTTGCGTATTCCGCACATTGACCCTCCCCATAGCCAGCCCGATGGGCACTGGCCATGGTATAGACCGTACGAGCCTGTGCAATCAGAGACTTTTCATTTTCACCCGTGTCTTGCCCGTTTTGATCAAAGTGTGTCACGAAGCCACCGTTTTGATCGTCTCTGCATCGGGTCAGCCAAAATGGCAATAGTTCAGTGGTCAGATGGTTGCGGCACTCTGCCAGGCAAGCCGACAGGTTGGTTGAATTAAGGCCCATTTGCAAGCCTCCTTTTTTGATCTCAATGATTCTTTTGCCTATGACAATCACATCGTCGAATGATGAGAGGAACCCAGTTCCCCCAAGGATTGGGCTGGGCCATTTCCAGATAACTTCAAAAGTACTCAGTGCCCCATGATTCTCTCCTGAAAAAAGGTCAAGATTTATCAAGTGAAGGCATTCTATCAGAAATCCTGACCTATGTGCACGTGGAAAATATCCGCGAAAACAAGTATTGATATCAACATTTCGACGTTCGATCTCAGGCCCCTGTCTGCCGTGGCCGTTCCAGGTCAATACATGAAAGCGTACCTGTTGCCTCATCTTCAACTCTCAAAGACCAGAGATCGCATTGTCATCTATTCGATGTAGCAGTGCGTTCGTTCAGACCGCCCAAAGCAGATGTCAGCATGATCATCCAAGGGGCATGTATGGCATTTACCAAGAGGAGGGGTAACAGGTTTTGAGGTGAGTATTAGCTTCGAAGGTATTGACTTCTCGCTTGCGAGATCCATGAGAGCATTTCTTCTGCCTGTTGTTGAACGGCTTTGTCTGCATGAGTGACGCGCGCGTTCCATTTGGCGTACGCTTTGTTGAGCTGACTGAGTCGGTGTTCTGTGGGCATGTCTTCGGTAATACCCAACAAAACCGTTGGATCAATACCCTTTAGCCTGTCGATGGAGAGTATCTTTTCTAGAAGTATTGAAAATTGAGTGGATTCAATCTTCCAGATCACGGCAATTTCCCGTAAGGTCACTAATGCTGTTGTTGAAAGTGGCTCCAACAAGCCAATCAGATGAAAGCAGAACTCCACAATCTCCTGCCGCTGACCAACCGTGGTGCTTTCTGTTATTTCCTGGCTGAGAGCAATGATTTGACTGAGTTCTGTATCGCGACAAGCCTTCATCAATTTCTTGAAAGATTTCTCAAATGTTCGTCTGCCCTTGTGTGAAACCTTGGACAAATTTACGTCAACCAACAACCACCCTCGTAGCAAACCATGCTGGTCTGGATTGAGCGACTTTTGGTTCTGTGCAATCAGCGAACCAGCCAAATGGGCAGCCTGCAACCTTATATGCTCAGTGTTCTCCTGCTGATCCTGATATCCCAAGCAAGGATTATCATAGTCAATCAAGTCATGGCTCTCTGTCCGTTGAGAACCCTCTTCTAATATCAGCGTTAGTTTGAACAACAGATTTCTAAGACCTTGGCGAGCAAAGCGTAATCGTTGAGTATCAATTTGTATTATTGTGGTCCATGTTGTTAAAGATTGCCTGGGAAGAATTGTAGAAAGGGGCCACTGGCGGATGAAAACATCACCCACTAAATCATCGGGTTCCTGGTACTCATACACCTTATACATATGAGAGATTCCGTCGGTTATGTCCTGAATTTCAAGCTGGAGAATCGATTCTCTTGCATCTAAGCCTACGGAGCTGCGCGCCTGCACAATCAAAAGATCCAGACGAAAGTCATCGATCTTTTGCGACGAAAGAGACGCATTGCAATGCAACGTGTCCGCTGATATTGTCTTGAGTAACGTGCCTTGCATAGATTACTGTACCTGAACCATTTTTTGAACTTTTGCCTTCTGGCCTTCTTGATCTGAGACAATCTCTCCATCCCGACCTGCAGAAAAGTCCACTTCGAGCACACGTCCAGATTCCTTATCTTCAAAAGTGCAATGCATGCGCTGATTAAGATCATAGCTATAGGCAACCTGGATCGGTTGCTCAGCAGGTCGGTCTGGGGGCAGCTCGAAACGATATGTCCCAATGCAATTGACATATTTCGGATTGACATCTTCACCTTGTGTGACTATGACATCAATTTGCTGCTGATTCTCGCGTAATGTGTAAAACATTTGACTGACCTGGCAAGGTAACGGCGTGTTTTTTTCAAGGATAATCCTGTTTTCGATCACACGCTTTCCTGTCTTTTTATCGATCGGCGCACAAAGCGTCCCATAGCTATGATTACAAACGTCAGTCAGATTGATATCTTTGAGTCCACTGATAATTCCAGGATTGACTTTTTCCGGATGCTCTCGACTCATGGTCAAGCCGGCATAAATAGCGGCACCCATGGCCACGCATTCGTCAACATTAACAGCAGCAATCGGTTCAAAACCAAACATCGCTTTGAGTCGCTGACGAATTGCCGGGATTCGTGTACTGCCCCCTACCAGCAATACCACATCGATATCTGAGGTTTTCAAGTTGGCCTCTTCCAAGGCAACTTCCACGAGGATATCCGTGCGTGACATTAACGAGGCGATTGCCTCCTCAAAAGCATGTCGCGTCAATTCCACCTTCAGACTTCCTTCTGTACCGTAGAGGATCTTTTTTGCAACAGCACGCCTTGACAGGGTTCGTTTGATATCCTCGGCCTCATCTTCATATTTGGCAAGGTCTTCTTCACACCCAAGTAATTCACATCCCTTTTGATCAAGATACATCTGTTCTAACATTTTGAGTATTTCTTTATCAAAATCAATACCACCCAAGGCATGATCTCCATGTGAACAGGCGATCTGAATTTGATGCCCCTTAACATCCATGATTGTGACATCAAAAGTTCCTCCTCCCAGGTCGTACACTAAAATCTTGCCTTTAACTTCCTGGCTAGTGGCATAGTACAACGCCGCAGCCACTGGTTCGTTGACGATTCCAAGGACATTCAAACCAGCCGCAATACCAGCATCCATGGTGGCTTTTCTACGAACTTCATCAAAATGTGCGGGAACAGAGATCATCACATCTTCAATTGAACCATATTCAAGCTCAGCATCTTGTTTGAGCTTTCGAAGGATCAGACCGGATAGTTCGACCGGATTCCAGAGTCGTCCATCTATCTCTTTTTGATAGTCCAGATCGCCCATGTAACGCTTTATCCACCGAACAGACCGATCTGAGTTTATATGACGTGAATTAATGGCTTCAGTGCCAATGCGAATGATGTCCGCATTGTCTTCGTCAAAATAGAGGGCAGACGGAGTGAGTCGATCACCCTCTGAATTGGGCACGATCTGAGGCTTGCCAATTTCATTGAGGATCGACAGTGCCGAAAATGTTGTGCCTAAATCAATTCCTGCTATGTGTGACATGTGACACCCTCTTTGTTCTTTCAGTTAATAGTGTTAGCCATATAATTTGACTCTTGCGGTTCGAACTATCTTCACGTTTCCCTCGTCAATGACATACTGATAACCAGGTTTTATGACACATGCAATTCGGCCTTTCTTTTGGGGATCATCACTGGCTTCTTTTTCTTTAATCGCCTCTGCCATACGTTCCTGACCACAAAACTCACTGTCGTGTTCAAGCTCAAACTGTTCGACACCACTGGATTCGAGGGAAAACAGTAGTTCATCTCGAATATCACAAAGCATTTCAGTGGCATCGGAATCGTCAGGCAATCGCTCGATTCGGTCATTTAGATTATCGATACATCGAATGATTCGAAGGCAAAAGGTCCTGATAATATTCCAATCATAACCATTCTGCAATTTCTCAACACGGTCCTGCTGACTCGAGGCATATTGTCGAATAGCGGAGATCTGATCATTCAGTTGATTAAGTGTGTCGTTAAACGGTTCGGCTGCTAATGGCGTTTCTGTTTCATTTTTTGTAACAAGATTTTGAACCTGTGAAATTTGACGCACCACATCATCAGTACGCTCTTCAAGTGAAGAGCTTGACATAGATTTGTCAATGGCTTCAGAAACATTTCCCGTGCATTGCATTGGAAATGATGGATCATCACAGTCAATCCTATTACGAGTAGGAACAGAACCCTGGTCAGTTAAAAACAGATCAAACACCCCTGCTTCATCAGATCCCGCTTGATGCCCTAGCCAGGGGCCACGAGTATTATCTGGACAAGAAGATAGAGGAGAAGACTTGGCTTCTGGGATGAAAGTGACTCCTGATCCCAGTGGCCGATAGTAACGCCCTAGGTCACATTGAGGCCGTTCGTCCGCACCTATAAGCGGCACTTCCTTCTTAGAGACCGCATCAGGTTGTGTATCGAGTAATTCGTCTGAAATAGTTTCTGCTTTCTTTTCGTCTCTCTCCGTCATTGCGTGAACCGAGGCATGCATAATTATTCGGATCATTCGAGCTGCGACACATATGATTGTTATAATCATCGTCACAATGCCCACAGTGCCCAGAACAATCGAAGCAATAGCGGTAAACTCTTGTTGTTTGGTTAATCGCTTGTACCGGGCTACCTTGGCTTGCCAATTGGGGCCGTATAGAGTTTCAGCCAAGATAGGATCTTGAACATTGTCGGTAGCCAATCGCCCAATATTTGTGATCAAACGCAATTTCTGTTCTTTTTTTATTTCTTCCAGAGGTCTGTTTAGAAATGCAGCTAAGAACTGATCAACGTTCTGGTAGTCCTCTAAGTCTTTGCCTGAATGGGCGAGATAGTCGATCTCCATATCGTTAGCTACTTCAGGGAAGAGTTGATGTAAAGGTGGGGATCTGCGGCGTGTCCATTCGAACAGTGCGCCACTGACCAAGATCAATGTCAGTCCTACAATTGCCGTTTTTTTCAACATACTCCCAATTCCCGTGTTTAGGACTGTCATTATATTTGACTAAAGTGACACTCATCAGCCACACATTTTTAGCGACAGCTTTGGTGTAAATGGCGTCTCATACAACAAGCTTCCAGACATACGCCATGAATTCTCTGCGTATACATCTTTTAAACCATAAAATATCTTTCACCCATATCCAAATCAAAGGTAGCGTAACTCCCGATAACGCTTGGCATTGCCTTTGGTTTCGAACAAGATCTCGTCCAAGTCTGAATAAGTGATCACGATAGTCACCGCGAAACTCTCAAATCCAGGCATTTTCCCACTCATTAGACTCATGGCATCTGATCTAGCTTAAGGTGAAAGAAGCCATGATTTTCTTCTCTTTAACGATAAGGTTCGGACTGCCATACTTGCTACCATGTAGAAAAAGAAGAGCATTGATTAAGACCCTTTTTGTGGCTAGCTTTGTCGTCATGATACTCATTCAGCGAAAACGGCACGGCTCGAGCTGGCATGGGCATGGACGTGGGTGACTATGAAAACAATGGTCAGTTTGATCTGATTGTGGGTAACTTCACAAACGAAATGATCGCCCTTTTTGGACATGAAGGATTTGGCCTTGTAATCGCAGCGACATTGGCGCCCGTGTCAAAGTGCACGTAAACAACGCTGTCCAGCACAAACTGGGCAAGGCGAGCAACAGCTATTATTCACAAAGTGAACTGGTACTGAGATTTGGCTTAGGCAACACAAAAACACTCGACCAGGTAGACATGATATGACCAGGCGGAACCAAAGACACGTTCAAAGATCTGATCAGTCATAAGACCTACCTGCTGGTCGAAAGACAAGGCGTCAAAACAATGCAGGACCAAAATTATTAGAGGTGCCCTAAAGACTCACCAAGCTATCTTCGGTTGCGTTTTTGTTCTTCTTCCGTGGCTTTCTTGAGAACAGCCTTCTCTTTCCCACTAAGACAGTGCAAACCAGAGTTGTGGACCTTTTCCAGAATACGTTCAACTTCATCATGCAGGTTGATCTTCTGGATTTGACGACGGTGATGACGCTGATGATTCAACTTGTATAGCCACTGATCCCAGTACTTTTGCGTAAAGACATAGGCTGCACCCGCCACCATACCGCCAAAGTGAGCTGCTTCACCACCCGCATTTCCGCCTTTGGAAAGGATGACAGCCAGCGCAATCAAGGCGATGCCGATAGAAGCCACTCGAATAGGAACCGGAAACACAAGAATAAACACCACAAATTGTGGAAACAAGATGGCGCAGGCTGCCAAAAGTCCTAGAATAGCCCCAGAAGCCCCCACCATGGGCCCCACACCTAACCAACCCACCAGCAGAGTGTAGAAAACACCACCAGCCACGCCGCATCCCAAGTAGAACCCCAGAAAACGCTTTCCAGACCAATGTCTTTCCAAGGTCGGCCCCAAAAAATAGAGACCCAACATATTCATAAAAATATGAAAAGGCCCATCATGCAAGAACTGATACGTAACAAGACGCCATACACTCAGCTTGGACAAAGTCGAATAGGGAAACACAGAGAACCATAGAGTGATGGGATCTCTGTAGGGTGGATACTGGGTTCTAACGATAAGATGGACAAAAAACACCACTGCATTGATGATCAAAAGCCACTTGACCATGGGCGTCAAACTGGGAAACCCAATACGCATCTGAGGCGCATTGCGAAAACCACCTTGATAGCCATCCTGCGTATATTGTCTGTCATAAAGCCCCATAATTCAGCTTTCTTTTATAATCGAACAATCCGAGAGCTATTGCGTTTCTAACTTGTGACTCTTGACTCTTGACTCTGGTCCCTTGACTCTGCACTTCCTATCTGTATATCGGCTTTTTGACGGGCAAACACCACCATCAATAATATGCCAGCGACCATCATACCCAGTCCAATAATTTGCGAGACCGTCAGAAAAACCCATTCAAAAGGATTGTCATCTCGGGTCAGTTCCAGCAGAAACCGGGCCAGACCATATAAAACAAACATAAAACCAAAGCCCATCCCTGACCTGCCAAACAACGTACCTGGCTTGGTCCTGGCGCGTCGCCACGCCCCATATAAGATGCCAAAGATCAGCAGAGCACTGAGCGAAGCATAGGCCTGAGACGGATGAACCGGCAGACATCGATATTCTCCGTGCGTAACCTTCTCTCTCTGCGAGTCAGTCAGCTCTTCAATGGGCCTGGGATACCAGACATCACCATACTCTGAGTGAGTACAATATTCTTCACGCGGAATATTAAGATGTGGCGTTTCCCGGCCACGCTCGGGATTGGTATTGATTTGACTGGTATAGGCAAACGACCCGTAGGGAAACCGGATACCCCACGGCAGTTCTGTGGGTTTGCCCCAACAGCATCCATTTAGAATACAGCCTATGCGTCCAAATGCCAGAGCCAGCATCAACCCCATGGCCATAATGTCCAAGACGCGTTTGACGGGCATCTTGGACCGTTTCAAGTACACGCACAAAAACACAATGGCCAAGATCACGCCCCCAAGGAATTCCAAGCCACCATTCCAAATCTCAAAGACCTTGAGAAACTCACCCTTGAATTCTCTGATGTGGTGCAATACAAAGAAAATGCGTGCGCCAATCACACCGGCAATCAAGGAGTATAACGCCGCATTGGTCACAATCAACGGATCAAGTCCGTCGCGTTTGCTCAAACGCTGCATCAGAAATGAGGCCATCAGAAAACCAATCACCATCATGGTGCCGTATCCCTTGATAGTCCAAGGGGTGAATGGAATGGTAAAGAGTTCTTGGTACATGCGATCTCGCTGGGGTACTCAACACGGCCTTTTTTTGCAGGCTATTTATGCTCAGGCTTTGGGTTTGCTAAGGACAGCATTGTCCTCACCCAAGACCACAACTTTGGGTTTGAAGCCCTGGGCCTCTTCTGAAGTACACCATCCAAATGCCATAATAATCACCAAATCACCTTGATTGATGAGTCGAGCGGCCGCCCCCAGAATATTGATCTGCCCGGATCCACGTTCAGCAGGCACCACATAGGTCTCCAGCCGATTGCCATTGTTCAAATCCGCAATCAGGACATTTTCATACGGTACCATACCTGCCGCTTCGTACAGATCTGCGTCAATCCCCACACTCCCTGGATAATGGAGCTTCGAATCCGTGACAGTGCCTCTGTGCAATTTACCTTTTAGTACTTTGATCAACATGATTCACTTCTTGTCCTCAATAATATTACAAATATTTAATTATACTTCAGGATTCGTCTACGTCTATGAGAATATTGTCGATTAATCGGGCCGAGCCAAAGCATACAGCCAAGGCCACCAGGGCCTTTCCTTGTATACGAACCAGCGGCTCCAATGTTTGCACGTCTGAAATACTCACATAGTCAACACCGTCGTGCTGAGCCTCATTGAGCACGTTTTTCATCGCAGCAACCAAGGTTTGGGCCTCACACGAGCCCTGTTTTATGAGCGTTTGGCAGGATTGCAAGGCCCGGTACAAACATGTGGCCTGCTCGCGTTGGACTGAATCGAGATATTTATTACGGCTGCTTACAGCCAGGCCGTCTGATTCACGCACAGTGGGGCAAATCTGAATGGTGAGAGGCATATTGAGATCCGTCACCATACGCTGAATTACGAGAACTTGTTGAGCGTCTTTTTGGCCAAAAAATGCGATGTCGGGCTGCACAATGTTGAAAAGCTTGGTACAAATCGTGGTCACACCCCGAAAATGCCCTGGCCTGGATGCACCGCACAGATAGTCGGTTAATTGATCCACAGTCACCCACGTCACAGGTTCTTTATCACCGTACATCCTCTCAGGTGTGGGCGTAAAAATTAAATCCGCGCCCTGCTCTTTACACAACGCACAGTCATGTTCAAAAGGACGCGGATAATTGGCCAGATCTTCCGCTGGGCCAAATTGGGTGGGATTCACAAAAATGCTCACCACCACAAAATCGCAGGCAGCCTTGGCTGCCTCAACCAGAGACATATGTCCCACGTGCAAGGCCCCCATGGTGGGTACAAATCCAATGCGTTTACCCTGCTCTCGAACGGCACGCACCACGGCGCGGGTTGTACTAATTGATTCTGTGATCTGCATGTTGAACCTTTATATACTGTTGAATCTGGACGACGAAGTGAGCCAGATGCTCTGAATTGAGACAGTCAAACTGGGCCACATCCAGACGAATGACCGGGGAACGATCCCAGGTCTGGAGCAAAGATTCATACGCCTGATCCAAGCGATCCAGGAAAGAGGTTTCAATACCCTGCTCGTAGGCCCGATTTCGCCGATGGATCCGCTCCAGGCAACGTGTGGATGAATCATGTAGATACAAGACCAATCTGGGGGTAACCACATGGCCAGCAAAAGGTGTATAAATCTTTTTGTAGAGCGTCAGTTGGCGCTCATCCAGCAGGGTACTGGCATATATCCACTCTTTTTCAAATAGATAATCAGACACATAGACCTGCCCTGGTATTAATGTGTCACGCCCTACCTGGTCAGCACGGTTCACCAGAAAATGGAGCTGAGAATCCAGGGCATAAGCCATGTTGCCTGCATAAACTTCCGGCATAAAGGGATTGGTATCGTACGGCTCGTAAAGCACCTTGGCGTTTATCGCCAAAGCCAGACCATCAGCCAGTGTGGTCTTACCCACACCAATGTTTCCAGCGATGCTAATCAATTGGGGCATACTCGGCTCCAACATAAAACTTCCCTGTTTCACCCTCTGGCTCAACGTCTCCATGGTCACACAAAGCACCGGATGTGTCAGATCCGGACTCATGGCAGCCAAAGGGTTCAGCACAAATGATCGCAAGTGCATGGCTGGATGCGGCACTGTCAGATTCGGATCACGGATCACAGAATCGCCATAGAGTAACAGATCCAGATCAATCGTGCGTGAAGCCCACTGAGTACTTCTCTCACGTCCCAGGCAATCTTCAATGCGTCTGAGATACGCGAACAAGGCCTGAGCAGACAACATCGTCTGGACCCTGGCCACTGCATTAAGATACGCCGGCTGATCCGCATTCGCTAATGGCTCAGTAGACTCGTATGGACTGACCTGGCAGACTTCAGTTCTCTCAATCTGCCCCATCAACACCACAGCCTGGTCCAGGAAATCTTGACGGTCTCCCAGATTACTGCCCAACCCAATATACGCGATTACAGAGTTTTCGCTCATGGGTTACAAAGTAGCCAAACGTTTGAGTGCCTGATCCACCTGATCCGGCTGCGCAAAGGCCGTTAATCTGAAGTACCCTTCGCCGGCCGGGCCAAAGCCCACACCTGGCGTGCCCACCACATGGGCCTCGTTCAGCAGCTTATCAAAGAAGTCCCACGAGCGCATATTGTTCGGCGTCTTGAGCCAGATGTATGGGGCATTAACACCACCAAACACGGTATAGCCCAACTTACTCAGGGCGTCACACACGCGTTTGGCATTGCCCAGGTACAGATCCAAAGTTTCCTGAATCTGAGCGTGCCCCTTGTCGCTGTATACTGCGGCAGCACCCGCTTGGGTAACATAGGAGACACCATTAAACTTGGTACAGTGCCTTCGGTTCCACAAGGTATGGACTGACACAGCCTCGCCGCTCTTTGTATACCCCATCAAGGCCTTGGGCACCACCGCGTATCCGCAACGAACGCCTGTAAACCCGGCTGTCTTGGAAAAGCTGCGGAACTCAATGGCCACTTCCTGGGCCCCATCAATTTCGTAAATACTGTGTGGGATGCTTTCATCCGTAATGAACGCCTCATACGCAGCATCATACAGAATGATCGTCTTATTGGCCCTGGCATAGTCCACCCAGGCCTTGAGCTGAGCTTTGGTCGCAACGGCACCCGTGGGATTGTTAGGAAAGCACAAATACGCCATATCCACAGCCTCTTTGGGGGGCTCTGGCACAAATCCATTCTCCGCGGTGGCAGGCATATACACAATCTTTTCGTATTGCCCAATGGCATTGGCCTCGCCCGTGCGACCGGCCATCACATTGGTATCCACATATACGGGATACACAGGATCAGCCACAGCCACCACATTGTCCAGGCCCAGAATCTCCTGCATATTACCCGTATCACACTTGGCCCCATCACTCACAAAGATCTCATCCGCAGAAATTTTGGCACCGCGAGCCGAAAAATCAGCCTTAACAATGGCCTCACGCAAGAATTCATACCCCACGCCGCCGTCATCATAGCCCATGAAGGTATCGGCTTGGCCCATCTGGACCACGGCTTTTTGCATGGCCTCCACCACGACTGGTGCCAAAGGCTGCGTTACATCCCCAATCCCCATTCGAATGATTTTCGCGTCAGGATTAGCCGCCACAAATTCACGCACCCTGCGACCGATCTCAGGAAACAGATACCCAGCCTTTAACTTCAAAAAACTCTCATTAATCGTTGCCATAACCAATTTTCCAGTCTCAAGGCTATCAATATTTTTTCCAAATCAAAACGGCATTCTAGAGCTTTGCCCCTTAACCGTCAACTCTCAGACAGAGTGATCCCCGATTGTTTTTGGCAGTGTAGAAAATTAAAAACAGGGGTCATGCCGTAATCTGTAACATTTTCTTATACTGCCTTTGTTTTTGGTCATGGCCTTTTTGAAATCGCCCCACGCTTCGGGTTACACTATTGCCTACGCCCTCGGGGTGTATCAGCCAGGTGCCCAGCGTAATACAATCCCAAGCCCAAATCCATACATGCCGATCGCATCCTCTTTTGATGAAGATACCAAAGTTTACTCAATTGCCTGCTTTGGCCAAAACCAGAGCGTAAACCTGTTTGGCACCGGCTTGCTTGAGCACTTTGGCGCATTCGTGGAGTGTGGCTCCGGAGGTGGTGATATCGTCGATCAGACATATCGTGTAGCCACGAACCTGGGTGGGTTGTTTCACGGCAAAGGCACCCTGCACATTTTTGCGTCTCTGAGCAGGGCTGGTCATGTTGGGCTGGATACAGGTGGCTCGAATGCGTGTTAATGCACAACAGCGTTTGGCTGTTGGATGCGAAAGACGCCTGGCCAGGACATCTGCCTGGTTGTAGCCCCGGGCAAGGCGGCGTGTCCAATGTAGAGGCACGGGCACGAATCGATCTATCTTGGCGTAAAACATACTGCCTTTTAAAGCACTATCTGCCAGAGGCACCAGGATGTGACGCAATTCTGTGGCCCCTTTTTTGAAGGCAAGCACGATTTCATGAAACCGTTTGTCGTACACCCCCACCCTAGCGATGCCATCCACAGCATGCTGTCGCCCCGAACAGACAGGACACTGGCCGTCAATCAGAGCATATTCACTGACCTCCGAAGCACAGGTCGGGCAATATGAACCGCTGGCACAAGACAACACATCAGCCCAACAGTCTGCGCAGAGCTGCTCTGACTGGTCTTCCAGGAGTGTACTGCAAAACATACATTGGGCCGGCCACAACAGATGAAAAAAAGCCGCCTTTAACTGAGACAGAACATCCCCCCTGTGCCCCACACTGATTGGATTGCCGCTCGTCTTCATGATAAGAAGGTCATAATATTTTGGTCGAAGATACAACCGTGAACTGTCAACCTAATAACCGTGAACCAATCCGTTTGCCA
>CAZBTJ010000065.1:5153-28940 GCA_964494325.1 uncultured Pirellulales bacterium | reverse complement strand
TGTCGTTCTACCAGTAGAACGGATGGGACGTTTCGTTGAGGGAGCCTAAGCGACCGCCGATGCGTCCCGGTTGAATGCTTAGGCGAAGGCAGCGTTTTGCCGAAAGTAACGGTTAGCAACCAGGAGGAATTGAATTCAGCAGACGTCTGCTGAATTCGATATTCAAGATAGAGCCGACGTGAGAAACTCCCTTTTCAATATGCGACAGTTCTATCTCGATCGAATTCGACAGCCGGCAGCCAGCTGGGGCGAAATAGGGGTCGGATTTAAGTCTTTTAGCAAGTGACAACTATTCAATACCGAATCCGAGGACTTTAGATCCCGCGAATAGGTCTAGCCATCACGCCAACTTAAACTTTGATATCTACTATGGAAAAGTCTGCCCCTTAAGCCCGCCCCAAAACACCACGCGCCAATTAGCTTAAATTCTAATTATCATAGGGTTTTCTTAATTATCAGGATAGCTGTTCCCTTCAATTCCCCATTCCTTGTCACCACGAATGGCATTCAATAGAGCGTAGAGCTCTTGTGCCTTTGCGCGTGCTTCCAGGGTAGGATCCAACAGAAGATTATAGCGTTCACCGGGATCGTTTTTCAGATTATATAACTGACGAGGTGTTCCCCGGATTTCCCCTTTCTTGAGAGACTCGCGGTTATCAGCGTCACAGGTGGTCTTGTTGCCACCGCCATCGGTACCGTCAATGAGTTTCCATTCGCCAGAGGAATCGACGATGGCAAACTGGCCACCAGACGAGTGCTGTATAAATGCAGGACGCCGATTGGCAGGCATCTTCTTACCCAATAATACGGGCAAAAAACTCTCGGCATCTGGTGCCTCGTTTTTACCCAACTGATAATCGAGTAGGTCGGCCATGGCCGCCACAAAATCTCCTTGCCAGCACGGGTGGTTCGTTACACCAGGCTTTATCATTCCTGGCCAGCGAATCATAAAGGGAACGCGGGTCCCACCTTCATAGTTATCGCGTTTGCGTCCGGCCCAGGGACCGTTGGCATCGTGTTTGTTTACTAGACTGGTCTTATAAGCACCATTTTCAGGGCCGTTATCACTGGTAATAAATACGACGGTATTGGCAGCGATGCTCTTTGGGTTGCTGGGGTCACCCAAGGCTTTCAGGATTTCGCCGGTATAGTGGTCGGTCTGCACCACATAGTCACCGTAGATCCAGCCGGCACTACCCTGAAATTTATCCTGTACCGTATGAGGCGTGTGCGGTGCGGGCATCGGAACATAGATAAAGAACGGTTTGTGTTCCTGTCCGAACGCGGAGATGATATTAACAACTTTCTGAGCTTGAACCTGAAGATAGTCTGCGAAGCTGAAGTCAGGATCATTTACACCTGGCCGTCCAAAACGCTTGCCCTCGGCAAGGTCCGCATTCGTCGCTATGCATGCCTGACTAAAGTCTACCTTGTCGTCTTTGACAATACCGCCTTTGCACAACATATGAACCTTTCCGTCCCGCGATTCAAGCCAGGCATAAGGAGGCATATCAAGCGATGCCGGTGTACCAAAATAATAGTCAAAACCGCCGCGATGAAACGGCGTATCCATAACTGGTTTCGAGAAATCAACCAGGTTCTTCTTCAGTACATCCGCCTTATTACCAAGATTCACCGGCTCACCGCTCGGACTATAAAACTGCATACCGATATGCCACTTGCCTACCATGGCCGTCCTGTAGCCATGTTTCTGAAACAGCTTTCCAATGGTGAAACGATCAGCATCAAGAAAGGTCTTACTGTAGCCTCCGGTGACCCCTTTCTTAAGCGATGTACGCCAGGAATAATGCCCAGTCATCAAGGAATACCTGGATGGCGAACACACCCCGTCGGCCGAATGCCCGTTGGTAAAACGCAGCGCCTGTTCGGCAAAGCGGTCAAGTTTCGGGGTCAGGGTCTGTTCTTTGGGATTGAGGAACCTGGAGTCCTCAGGAATATGAACGCCACTTGCCCCATTCGCCCCCATATCGCCATAGCCCATGTCATCATAGTAAATGATGAGCACATTCGGGCGATTAACGGCTTCAGCCCGCATACAGACAAAGACAAGACTAAAAAACATACAGAATAACACTGTCGACAGGCGGATATTCATCAGTTTAAAATTGGGCAATAGTTTCATAATCAACAAACGACTCCTTTTAGTTAACAATCTCAAGGTGAGTATTGAAACGATACACTGCGCCTGCCTTGAGATTCATTGATTTACTTAGATCACCATAGTGGATTTCGCTTGTTCCGTCCTTGCCGGCATATAGGACAGCTAATTTTAGCTTTCCGTTTTCCCAGCTTATATCCATTTTATGCCCGCCACGGACCAGGACACCTGCAAGTGAGCCATCTACATACTCTCCCGGCCAACCTGGCATTAACCGCATGTACCCGGGACGCGAAAATACCAGCATTTCCATCAACAAACGTGGAAGGCTCAGTGCGGCATCTAGGTTGTAGACACCATGGTTTGACCGGGTCAGTGAATCAAGATGGGGAGTGGGAATGTCAGTACACCCATTAAATCCCACGTCACCCCAACCCTGGTCATCGGTAACTATCACGATGATATTGGGTCTTTGTGTTTTGCTTTGCACCTGAGTGATCAATACACAAAGAGCCAGCAGAATAATCATGTATCGTCTTGTCATAATCCTATCATTCGGGGATACCTGAGAGCACCACCCACAGCCGTGGTGCAAAAACTCCGCCTTTACGCCTGTCGGAGAATCCGATCTGGCTTCGAGCGGCTTGCCTATGGCTGCTTCGCTCAGCCTCAGGCCGACACAACGGTTTTGTCAAAATGCCGACGCTTGTCGGTTTATTGAACACCAGAATATTTTTCCACGTGCATGTCTTTTTCCCATACCATAAGTTTGGTTTTCAATTCGACTACCTTTTTGGGCATTGTCTGGGCAAGATCCTGCTGCTCCTTGATATCCTTGGCCACGTTGAAAAGCTTGATCTTGCCACTGCGATACGCAAGCAATTTCCAATTGCCCTCTCGCACGGAGGCATAGAGATCTTCGTAGGCCCTGTACCCGTAGATAGGCTCTGCGCGTTTCATCTCGGTATTTTCCCTGATGGTAGACAGCAGCGAAATGCCATCGAGAGCGTCGTATTCTCTGACATCGCCCCCGGCAATCTCCACCAGCGTGGGGAACAAATCCGTGGACTGAACAATGCTGTTGTTCTTTGCGCCAGACTGCGTGACACCTGGCCAGTGAACGATGAAGGGCACGCGTGCCCCACCTTCGTAGAGCGTATCCACACGTTTACCGCCATGAAATGGTGGATTTTCGAAGTACCCACCCTGATCAGAGAGAAAGAAGATGATGGTTTTCTCATCAATGCCTTTTTGCTTCAGGGCCTTGCGAACGCGTCCAATGGACTCATCCACAGACTTGACCATGGCCACATAGTTGGCGTACCGCCCAGTCAGGCCCTTGGCCTCAAAGTGCTTGACCCAATCCTTGCGTCCCTGATGAGGGCCATGCACAGAATAGTACCAGAAAGAGAGCATAAAGGGTTGATCCCGGTCATGCTGCTCTATAAAGTCAACCGCCCCATCGGTTAGTTTGTCCGTCAAGTAGCGTTCTTTCTCCTGTGCCATCACTGTGGAGTTTTTGAAGTACGGTGGATAGTAGCCCCTTGGATGCCCGGCATTGGAAGTCCCGATCTGTCGATCAAACCCCTGATGAATGGGATGGTATTCTTCGTGCCCCAAATGCCACTTCCCTATGAAGAGATTATAATAGCCCTGCTGCTTTAGCACCTCAGCATAGGTCGTATACTCCAATGCCAGCCAGTTCACACAGGGAAACTGAGCCGGATCTGTGGGCCAGTAATTGTACTTTTTGTCCGGGCCACCGGTGATATGACGCACCAATTCCAGGCGGGCTGGATGTTTGCCAGTCAACAGGGTGGCGCGACTGGGGCTACAGGTCGGGCAGGCAATATAAGCCTGTTCGAAATTAAGCCCTTCCCTGGCAAGTGAGTCAATGTTGGGTGACTCAAATACCGGATTCCTGTATCCCAGGTCAGACCAGCCCATGTCATCCACAAAAAACAGGACGATATTCGGTTTTTCTGAGGCCGCGGCACCCACGCTAAGTAAACACAGTAAAGCCAACACGCCTATTTTCATAACATGCTCCTTTTTAGGTCTTAACACCTTCTGACAGAAACAGATGCATCAATCACACTCGATCAAAAGGACTTATTGACACACAGTATACTCTCAACCCATGACCGAATCCATTTTTAATATGCTTTTGAAATGGGTTCTAGACCCGTCAATTGGCCTTCCCTTCAGCCACATTGATCGTACTTGCCGTGACCCATGGCACACACACAGTTAAGATCCATAACACCCATTTGTATTTCATTTCAATCTACCTTTAACGATTTGAGAGTATTCAATCAACAGATGCACATTCAATTTGAAATGGATCCGTGCGAAACGATAGGTTCCCTTAGGCAGAATGAGGCGTCCACCTCCTGCCGCCGAAATTTCATTAATCGCCTTCTGGATGACACTGCTCTGGACGGCCTTTGCATTGTCATCCACAAGCCCGTAATCCAACTTCAGGTTTTTTACCAGGCTGTCTGTATTCATGGTCTCTGTGTACCTGGCCTGGACAGTGGTAACAGACTGGCATGAAAGATAGAGTAAGGCGACGCGCTAAATAGAGAAGGAATAATTGCTCAGATTCCAGAATCAGGGAGTCAACCGACGCCCTGATTGAGGCAGAATTATGCAAACACGCCATAAAGGGCATTGTTCCGGCCCACGGTTCAACGCTTTCTTTTCTATTTCAACAGGACAAACCTACTCAGGATACCGCAAAGGAGAGTAGGCTTATAAGAGTTTATGAACAAAGAGGTTGGATGCGGAGTATAGACTTGAATGAAAGTGCATGACCTGATTCGTCACAATGTCAAATGGAGAAACACATGAAAGCTATAGTGGCAAGAGGTGGCAACAAAGCGCAGGATTCTGGAGCATTTGAAGCAAGAGAGCTTCCCATACCTGAACCAGGAACACAGGATCTCCAGATAAAAGTCATGGCCATTGGTATGAATCCTGTGGATACAAAGGTTCGGCAACTGTCAGAGGAAGACAAAGTGCTCGGCTGGGATGCCTGTGGGATTGTGGAAAAAACGGGCGAAAGTGTGACCGGATTTAAGGCCGGAGACAAGGTATTTTATGCGGGCGATATCACCCGACCCGGGTGTAATAGCGACTATCATCTGGTCGATCAGCGTATCGCTGCGTTGGCCCCTGAAAAACTCGCACCAGAAGATACCGCGGCCATGCCTTTGACGTCCATAACCGCATGGGAGGGGTTGTTTGAACGACTCGGTTTTGTTCCGGAGGCAAATGCCAACTCGGCCAGAAGCATTCTGGTCATCGGCGGCGCTGGAGGCGTGGGTTCTGTGGTCATACAATTGGCCCATTGGGCTGGATTAAAGGTATTCGCCACAGCATCAAGACCGGAAACCGTGGATTGGTGCAAAAAACTGGACGCCGACGTCATCCTGAACCACAGAAAGAGTCTCTATGAGGAACTGCAGGCAACGGGAACTGATTTCATAGACGCCATCTTCTGTACGACTCAAATGGAAAGGCACTGGCAGGTCATGGCTGACTGCATCCGTGCGCAAGGTCATATCGTTCTGATCGATGATCCGACCCATTCACTGGACATCACGGTGTTTAAACGAAAAAGCGTCACGCTCTCCTGGGAATTCATGTATACTCGATCCATGTTCAAGACGAATGATATGTCCGAGCAGGGCAAGTTGCTTTCAGTTATCGCCGGACTGCTGGATGAAGATACCCTTGTGACAACACGGGAAAAAACCTTGACTGGCCTGACACCTGAGAATATCCAGGCCATGCACATCAAGCAAGAGAGTGGCACCATGATGGGGAAACAGGTTCTCATACTCTAGCAATCTGGTAAGGAAATACACGATGACAAAATGGCCTTTTCGGTTTTTTCCCGGTTTGATGTTTGTAATAATGATTTGCCTGCAGCCAATGGTAGCCCAGATCGTTCTTCTCGAAGCCAACACCACATATCGTGATATGACATGGCTTCTCCTTTGCGAATGTTCTCTCACTGGTTATGGCAAGTCATTCAGGTCTTTCTCCAATAAACGCTTGGAAATTTCGTTCAGCCCTTTAAACTCCCCCTCAAAATGATATGTCTTGTGAATATGCTTGATCGATTCCCCTGGCCCTAACGCCCGGGTACTTGACGACGATTCCAACTCATAGAAGGGGCCCAACTGATCACCGTTATCCAAGGGCCCATCGTTGTATGAATTGATAACATCACCCGCATAAGGATTGTCCTGTCTTTGCCAAGCCGAATTCACGTAGGTTGTATCGCCTTCAAATGTATAACTTACGATGGTAAGCATTTGCTTATCAGCATCATAACTCCCCACATACGGCACAATATTTTGAGGTGGCAAACCCAGTTTGAATCGAGAGGTGCCATCGCCCTTATACATCACATGCTTATCAGTTGTGGTCAGTCGGCCCGGAGGAATCGTTCCAAAATAGGATGTATTCAATGCCAAGGCCCCTTTATAGGGAAGAATCACCGTGGTGTTTTTTGATGGCATAAACATGCCCAGGATCCAGATGGATAATAAACCCGTGTCTCTTGACCAGGACTGAGTTCCTGTATTTTTTATCTCATTGTCGGATTGATAGGCTACATAATCCACAGTATGAGCAAGATCGAACCCCAAATCTTCCTCGATCTTCTTTTTACTGAAAATAGTCACTTTACGATTCACTTCAATATCGAATTCAAAGTCCTGGTAATTGACCAACTGCATCTTTTTTTGGAAAGTGACATCACCCTCGGACTGGCTAACCACTTCAAAGGCTTCCGTATCCAATTCTTTGGGTGTGTACCAGTTATCAAATACGAACTCGGTTCCTTTCTTGAAAAAAATGGAGAATTGTCCTCCTTCGGGGCCAATCCAAAAACGCTCTTCTCCGCCAAAGGGATTGATATGTTCTTCAAATTTTCCGGATGCAAGCAGGTCGTAATGCATCCAACCATAGCTATTCCCCTCTAATCCATTGGATGTGCTGGTAATAACTCTTCCCTGCAATTCAGGTAACAGGATGAGTTGACTCTTGCCATTGTTTGCTTCTAAGGTGATGACCTGCTGGTGCTGCTTGAGAAAATCTAAATCATAACCAAAGCTGCCCTTGGGATGTTTTGTGGAGCAACTCGCCAAAAGGATGCAGATACAACTACAAAACAAAACTGTAGAATAGTGGGTCATAGCCTCATGGTTTTCAATGAATCGTAATTTCATGTTTTTCATTTTGTGCTCCTTGAACATGCCTTAAATATGTAGTGATTTCGATTGAATGTTATCATTTCGTATGCGTTGGAAATAGTCTTTTTTTTTGCTGGTCGCGGCATCAGGTATCCTGACTCAATCCCAACAAAATGTCAATAAAAACACAAGGATCTGTGTTTTCATAGCTTGTCTTTCATATAAGTAACTGCCCACAAATGTTTATCCCAAAAACTCTTCACAATACAGGGGAGTTTCGCATACCCTTGACGCTGTAATCCGTTGTTACGATCATTCCCCCGGGGATTTAACTCCAGAACTGTTCACCGCATTCCCAACCAGGACGCACAGGGCCCTTTACGTACCGATCCAAGGAGGCGTCGGAAAAGCACATTGTAGCAGGATCATAGTCCACCTTTTTGCCGGTTCTCAAGGCAATGCAACCCAGGCAACACAACTCGGTCAGGGGAACTGCATAGTCGAAATTGGAACCTGGTGTGGGGCCACCCTTGATCGCCCGGTAGAGTTCTCCGATGGGACCAAATGGCACTTTCACGCGTGGGATCGTGGGTTCAGGCAAACTCGTCTTGCGGAATGAACGCCACTCATCAAGACTCATCAAAAGAAAGGGGTATCCAACACGCATATCATCATGATAAAGCGTGTGTTTGGTCCCGACCATAAACATCCCATTGGTAAGTGGTTTTTGCACGAAGACATGTTTCCCTCGTTCCAACGAGGCCATCGTCGCAGCGAAATGGGTATGGTCTGGCGTAGAAATCAACACGGCATCGATGTCTTTGTGATGCTTGTCTAGCATCTTGCGAAAATCCTTGAAGGTTGGAACCTGGGGATGTTTTGCATAAAACTCAGCCGCACGCCGTTCATCCACGTCACAAAAAGCCACTGGATTTTGTATCGCACTACCCCCAACTGCCATACTCCCCATACCGCCTGCGCCGATGACCGCCACATTGATCTTTTCATTGGCAGACTCCCCCGGCTTGCCAATAGCAAAGCGTGGTGCAGCCCAGGCTGTACTGGCTGCGATGCCGCTTGTTTTTAGAAAATCTCGTCGTGTAAGTTTATTCTTCATAGTATCTTCCTTCTTTAAAGCGGCTCTTTTATTTCAAACGCCATGCACTGGGTGCTGGTCAAGCGTATGTTGATGCCGTAGCCCTTGCCACTAGCACCGGCCCCACATTGAAAAAATCATGACAGGCCCAAGCTTAGAGTTTTCCGCTCGATCTGTCTACTCGCTCTGTAACTTCTACAAAGAAAACCTGCTTGGGTTTGAGTTGGGGATGAGAACTCACTACAATGCCGTTGATCATATCCTTGCAAACCGTACCCTTGGTCGCATGCTTAAGTTCCAGTTTAACGGTGGCCGTAGTTTTGCCCAGGTTGATCAGGGACACCACATGATTGCCCTCCTGATTCTTAACACAACGCCAAACACAGCCCTTGGGGCCAAGCTCATTGGTTTCATGGACTCGCACGGCCGATAAGTGATGGCGTTCTGCAGCAAGTGCGATAGCTTTCTGATTCATGTCAGCCAAGGTTTCTACCCGAATCAGTCGACCGCGTCCCTGGCTCAAGGATTTATGGACCTGCCCGTATTCGTTTTGCTTGAAGCTCTCGGTATCCATAAACACCGTACCACCCTGGTTCAGGTAGGCCTGCATCGCGTCAAATTCTTCTTGCGTCACTGTTTCTGTTTTCCAAATCTGGATGGCGTCCCAACTCGAAGGATCTTGTTCATTGAGGATCCCCGCCGTAGCAAAGCCAAGGGGCATGCCTTCAAAAAAGACCGACTCATAATTGGCACGCACATCTTCCATATAGGTTGTTCGCTGAATGGCATTGGCCAGGGAATAGTAGATACGCAAGGGCTTACGTTGCCGCTGCATGGCGGTGATCTCATGAGAAAATGTATTCAAATCGATCATGGTGGCATGCAATTCGTTAAGTACGGCCGGCTGTTGATTGTTCGAGCCAGCATAACTACCGCCCCCCCGACTGGCTTGGCCATTGACAGCGCGAGCCCAGTACCAATTTTTACTGGCACAAAGCCCATGCATATGAGCCAGCCAGTAGGTCGCTCTCACATAATCCGATTTGAGATATAGATCTCTAAAATGAACAGAACTCAGGAAGTGGGTTTCGGAGTCGACAATGATCTGGTTTGGCTTCACAGACTTAAAGAAGTCAAACAGCATACTGATATTGACCCACTCAAAGGCGAACCGATCCATCCAAGGTTCGTGCTTGTTATGGATATTCGAACTCTTGGCCGAGGCATCACAACCACTGATATTACAAAGTCGCGTGAGCGCTTCAAAATCCATGCCGTGATCCTTGGAGACACCAGTCCACAACCAGGGCATGAGTTTGATGTGAAAACGTGCCTCGGAATCGTACTTGCTGATTTCTGTCACCAGAAAGCGGAACCAGTCCGTGATACGATCGTTGTTGAACATCGACCAGTCATACCATTCGGGTGTACCTTGCTTGGCCTTATCAATGGGAATGATAGTATTCACATCTTCAAAATTGGCAAAATTGGTTTCCCATAACCTATTCAAATCATTAATCGATTCGTGCTTTTTGCGTAGCCAGGTTTTGAACTTGGCCTTGCTATAATCCGATACGCCACCGGTATTCCATGCACCCGCGGCCGTGGGATAACTGGGTTCGTTAAAGAGCATATACCCCAGTTGGCGGTAGTTTTCCCCAGCCATCTTGGGGATCATCCCCTTAAATAGGGCTCCATAGAGCGCTCGAGCCCCGGGGTGGTCCACATCGTATTTACCATAGTGACGCGAACCGGCCCTGAAGTTGTCGTACTTCTCCCGAGCCCATTTGGGCATGTTGTTGTGGTCAAGAAAGACATAGCCAATATTGCCGCTGGCCTTGTTTGCCAATTCGGATAATCGTTGGGGATCAATATCTCCCGCTTCATTGATCACAAAGGAAGGTGAAAAGTAACCACTGCCCTGGGCCCCGTAGAACTCCTGAAGTTCGGGAGCAGAGGGTTTCCAAACATGATCGGCCAGGAAAACCGGCCGATCCTTCTGCATAATGGCGTCCCCCAATAAACGGGCCTGAGCATAATCCACCTTGGGGACCTGTGTCCGGGTGTAGGTGCCCACCAGAATCAACCCCAAACGCTCGATGGCATCATCCAAGATCTTGATTACCTCGCTTCTTTCGTAATCAGCCAAGTCATCAGCTAACGAATTGGCATCTGCCTTAAAATTAGGGAGCTGTCGAAAAGACCTCGCATTCTCCGCCACATGGGCATCATCCCAATTCGCACAACGCAGAAAGAAGTCCGCCGTGCGCAGAGTCAGCCCTTCTCTTTCGGTATACACGTCCTTGCTCTCGGCCACCTGTACCATCGCTTCCAACGCCGCGATCTTACCACGGGCCTGTTCTTCAAACGATTGGGCATAAGCCGCAGCGGCAACACACAGCAAGCTTATAAAAACACTGACATACTTGTTCAGAACTCTTTTCATACCTCAAACAAACCTTCCCATTTCAATAGTATTCTACCAATGGCCACACCATGCTCTGCTTCAGACTCACCCTCCAGTATACCGGGTCCAATGACTGCCACATTGATCTTCTCATTGGCCGAGTCACCCGGCTTGCCAATGGCAAAGCGTGGTGCAGCCCAGGCAATACAGACAGCCATAGAGCTGGTTTTAAGAAATTCTCATCGTGTTTGATTAGTCTTCATTTGATTTCCCTTTCTTACCATTGAATTTCAGTTGAATCTATTCTACTTTCTTGTGTACTTATCAAACACATTGATAACCGGCAGCACATTCCCTTCCTTATCAAAAAAATCTCTGCTGGAAGACCCTCTTCCCGGTGCAGCGGGTTCCCACCAGAATACCCCACAGCCCCTGCCTCCAGGCACATTCAATACAATTTGATTGACTTGCTCGAGATATTCTTTTTGTCCTTCGGGTGATTCAACAAAGGGGGCTTTCTTGTTGACATACTCTCTGGGCTTAAAATTGTAGGCCGCTTCAACAACGATGATGTCTTTCTGGTATTTGACCGCGGAGTAATTCAGGCACTCCCTTAAATCAAGCAGGAACTTGTATCCCATTGCCTTTGCTTCTCTTGCCAAAGCAATGGTATAGGCCAGGTCGTTCGGCAATCTTGTCGGCGTATAGAACAATCTCAAACGGATCCAATTGTATCCATGGTCCTTGAAGAGGGATAAACCAGGTTTTTCTTTCCCTGCTTCTTTAAACTTAAAACCATTGTCTTCGGCCTGCTTCATGAAAGACAGGTCCGCGCCAACAGCATAGGTATGGGCCATACACGGGCACGTGAATAGGCATAAAGACATAAGACAAATCAATATGGTTATGCATGAATAATGAGCAATTTGTATTTTCATTCGAAACACCTATTTTATTTAAAGGGTCATGGTACGTTTTACTTCATCACAGCCTTATACACCAAGGCCAGATCATTCGGTACATGCTGAGGGGCACTAATGTGAAGGCCATCTTCCTTCTTCTCCCATTTTACTTTTTCGTCAGATCCCATCAATTCGATGTGTTTTAATCCTACTCCCGAAGCAATACTATCTTGTGCAAATGTTTTAAGGATATACTCTTGGCCATGTTTCGGTTGGTCCAGCTGAATGATGTATAAATGCTTTTTGTTCGTCGTGTAGCGAAAATCGTTTGGACCATATCCTTCTTTTTTATCGTCATATCCACCAAAACGGTTTTTGACTAGTTCCGTGGGCCCCTCGCCATAGGCTACAAACGGATTGGTATCATAAACCGCTTCACCATACTGGCTTAACCATTTCCCCATTTCGAGTAATCCAGTCCGTATTTCGCCCGGAATGACACCATCTGCTCTTGGCCCAATGTTTAGCAACAAACACCCATTCTTGCTGACAATATCAATGAGCGCATCCAAGACCTTATTGGCTCCCTTATAACTCTGATTATGAGTATAACACCAAGAGCCATAACTAAATGACATATCTGTCAACCAGGGATAGGTCGCCAAATGATTGAGTCTGCCCCCTTCAATATCTAACACGGCGACGCCTTTTGGCAAGTTGTTTTTTTTGTACGTCAACACCACGTCTTGCCCATTTTTAGCGGCTTTATTATAAAAATGCTGAACCATGTTCATGCGTTCATCTTCAGGAATACTGCCTAGCTTGCTATCAAACCACAACATATCTGGATCATAGTTATCGATCACTTCAAAAGTTTTCGCTTTCCAGGTTTTTTTATATTTCTCAGGACTCGCTGTTTCTCCATAGAAGTCCCTTAGTTCATCAGTACTGATATCTACCAATCCATTCCCGATAGGATACCATCCCCTACGTGCATTGTGCAGAGTGGTAACAAATTTCAAACCTTCTCCTTTGATGGCTTTTTCCAGTTCACCGACAATGTCACGCTTAGGCCCCATACGAGCGGCGTTCCATGGATTTACCTTACTATCCCACATCGAGAAATGATCGTGATGCTCAGCGACCGGGCCGGCATACCGAGCCCCGGAAGCCTTGAAAAGCGTAGCCCATTCTTCAGCGTCAAAGTGTTCGGCCGTGAAGTCAGGGATAAACTCGTGATATTGGAAATTCTCACCATAGGTTTTGACATGATGCGGACGCACTTCCTTGCCCCATCGCTCATAATCCTTCATATACATATAATGGGGATACCACTCCGTCAAAAATGCCGGGACTGAATAAACACCCCAATGAAAGTAGATGCCAAACTTATCGTTCTTGAACCAGTCAGGAGTTTCATGCGTTTTTAGCGACTCCCAATTCGGATCATAAACTGGAATATCGGATGACTGCTGGGACTGCGAAGCACATGAGAACGATACCGTCATACCCAGAAGTAGCATCCCATATCCAAATTTGACGATTTTTTTTGTGTTGATAACCATGTAATTTACATTCCTTTCGTGAAACAACTTAGCACCAGGTGGAACTATGTACCATTCCGTTGTAAATTCTAATTTAATACAATCCAACCAATCGCCGCACCATGCTTGTCCATCCAGTCCTGCTCTGGGATGCTCGGGCCAATGGATATCTGCAGACTTTCAACTTTGGTTAGATCCAAACTGCCGGTTTGCGCGGATTCAAACCAATAGAGCTGAAACTCGGGATAGGGACGCGGCAGCAAAACCGATTTGACAGGCTTGAGATCCTGCAAGGACAAAGTATAGCTGCCGAACTCTGGGTTCAGAGTAACCGTACCACCAAAGGTGTGACCTTCTGTGGTCATAAGGGCCACCTGGAGCAAACAGGGCCGACCATGCAGGGCATGGCCATGAACCACCAATTCCTGCTTGCTAGCAAGATCCTTGCTCCGAGTAAGAATTGGGTGGCGGCAATAGTTCCGCACACTCATGTCATGCTCACCTTTAGAGAGTTGGGTGGCGTTAAGGTGCATGAATTGCTTACCGGGGATCTCGGCTGGGAAACAATCAATCCGGTCTTGCCTGCACATCTTGGTGAGTTTTTCCCAGTCCTGGGTGGCATCGAACAGGCAAACGGATCGCTTGGGCTCTACAATCCGAATCGAATACGGTGCGGCATCGTCCAGGTGACGGTCACCAGAATAAATCCGACGTCTAAGCAAGTGTGATGCCTTGGTTCCGGAGGGATAGATAGCAAACCTATCACCCGATTGAACACTGATGTGGTAACGCAAGAGTCCTGGTTGGGCCAGCCATTGATCGGGGATCGTCACCGAATATTCGAAGGCTCCAACGTGAGACATGGGCAAGGCCTTCCCCCCGCCTACACCTAAGAGGACCAATTCGACCTTGCCAGGTTCTGCCACTGTCACGAGTTGGGCGTTTAAGGTCAACGGCGTAGCCACACATGCTTCACGAGGAGACTCATGGAGGAGATAATCCTGCTGCTGCAAACGTTTAGGCGCATGGAACTCTCCCAGGCGGATATTATTCCAGCTGTCTCCGCCATTCAAATTCGTAGTCATCCCGGAACGCGTCACGAGGTAACTACCCGGCGAAACTACAAAACGCTTATCTTTCGCCACGGTCTGGCGATCATTGCCGACATTGAGCGCTTTTAGCTTAAACGCCGATCCTAAATCCGGCAGATCGATTCTCATGACCCGCTCATACCATTGGACCACCGCCGCTTCACGCCGAATGTCTGCCACAAAAAATGGGTCCTTGACCCAAATCACATCCGGCATCACTTCCAAACGCCAGACTCCCGCTTCGAGCTTATCCAGGAAATAGGCCCCGGTCCCTTGATAGGAAACAACCACAGAGCTACCCGTACCGGCGATTTGCGTCAGCTCTGCCGGAGATGGCGGTGCGGTTTTCGTATCATTCGAATAGAAAAATTGTTTTTCCGTTACCATTTCCGCCAGGTCGTCTTCGTAGCTCAAACGAAAGGCATCAAAGCAATTATTGTTAGGAAAACGCCCGTAGCTTTTATTCATGGGTGTCCGACGGAAGACCTCCGCCGCGATCATGAGTCCAATCGCCTTCTTGGGCGTATAGGCCAAATTCACGAAATGGGTACGGTATTCAATATTACAGTAAGCGGCGTGCATCGGATCGTAGGCAAAGTGGGCGGCAAACTGAAAACCAGCCTCTCGAAAACTCCGGGCCATGGCCGGATACATCACTGCCGAATCTCCCACATCCGAAGGACTAAATTCATACACAAATTTTGGGCGATGACCCTCAAGACGATCAGCAAAGGGAATATGATATTGATCCACATTGGGCAGCAGATTCCCCTTTTGGTCGTGGTTACTGGTCAAACCTGTGGGATACCACTGAAAGGTCCCGCCATCAACCTTGGAAGGGAGCACCTGATCAATCTGTTGGGCACAGGTAGTCATATTATAGAACAGCGGCTTTTCGCACCCCGTGTTCTTAATCGCCTCCACCATCTGATTAATATAGTCTGTCACCAGATCTGGTGCCTTAAAGTGATGTGGCTCATTGATAATTTCAAAGCCAAGAATATCTGGATCATCCTTGTAGGCAATTCCGGTATAGGGATTCACGTGGAACACAAACTGTGTCAGGTAGTTGGCATGTGCGGACCAGAGCGATGGATCTGTCACACTGATGGATTTTTGCGGAGTAATAAAGAGTTTGATTCTTCGCTGCTTCAGTTTGAACAGAAGATAGTCAAATAGCTCGAAATGCTCGTTATAGACCAGATTGCCGGCCTTGTCACTGATATATGAATTCCAGACATGTATTCGATAGCCATCCAAACCCAGTCGGGCAATATGATAGACATCTTCATCAATGGCTTTTCTCTGATCCGCACCAATCGGTGCGCGGGAATCCCAGTACGAAAAAGGAATCGCATAGTTGGTGCCAAAAGCACAGACCTCGGCCTTGGTCTCTGTCCATCGCATCACGCCTAGGTTGTCCACAAAGGTGGAAGATCCGGCCATCACGACAGTGGCCAACCCAAATACGATCAACAAGCTCAAATTTTTCACTACTTCTGCTCCCCCTTCTGCAAGATTGGAACTAGGTATTTGACGGTTTCAACGGCAATCAAGTGTCACCCACCAGCAGGACCTTCAGTTTGTCCCTCGCGCTCGCGTTGACCTGCAGAGCCGATAGCGACACCACAGCCAAACAACACCATTTCAGTAAAACGTTAATTCGTCCATCTCTCATTTTGTGGCGTCCTTCTTTATCCTTAATTCTATTCTGTCACCCTGAACAGCCCCACGCCATTGGAACTTAGTGTCACTGTTAAACCACCCTTGTGCACACCCAGGTCTTTCTGTCGCCACACATCAAATACGGTCTGCTCGCAGCATCCGTCGAAGATATCCCAATCGACCTGGATTACGGCCTCGTGCTCTGGATCAGTATTGAAGATGCCCAGGATGTGTGAACCATCGACCAGATTCTTGACCATCACAACCTGGTTGTCCTGGTTGCGCATGACCTGGGCTACATGACCGAGTTCATCCTGGTTGATATTGGCCACATCTGCATTGGACAACAGACCAATCGTAAAATCGTCGACCTTGTGCATGTCACAGGAGAAGAAGAATGGGGCCTCAATCATGGACCAGAGCGTGACATACTGGTAGCGTTGATTCGTGTTGAGGGGGATCTCCTTGCTCGGATTGATGTTCTTGGTGTGATCACGTAAATAGTGCAAATACATGAAGTCTGGATCATTCCACTGTCCAGGCTTGCTGAAGTCCCTCAGTTCCGTGGCGAGGCGCAAGGCCTGCTTGAAATAGGTGTCCACGTGGTGGTTGAGGTCGCCCCCGGTTCTCCAGGTCTGGATGCCAAGGCCCGGTGCCCAGGTCCAGGGCTCTTCACGACCGTACTGGCAGAGGTTGAACACCATGTCCCGATTCTGTTGTCGCAGGTAATCTGCCATGGGCTTCCAGTACTCGGATTGGCGATAGGCCGGCATGATCTCACGAATCGCCTTGAGCTCCTTGGAGCCTGAACACAGATCGTATTTGAGCAGATCGAATCCCCATTTGGCATATTGATCGGCATCCTGCTTCTGGTGGTCAAAGGAGCCGGCCAGCTGCTGACAGGTCTGTTTGCCGGGGCTGCTGTAAATACCTGCCTTCAGGCCTTTGGCGTGAATATAGTCTGTCATGGCTTTCATGTCCGGAAAATGGGCATTGCACAGGATGCTGCCTTGGTCATCCCGCTCAGCACCGACGAATCCGCTAAAGTCAAAACCGGCGCTTTTTCGCTTGCGTCCTGCGCTATAAGACGCATACATCTCCGGACTGACTCGCATCCAGCAGTCATCTATTGACACGTATTGAAAGCCCACATCGGCCAGCCCCCGTTCGACCATTATATCCGCACATAGGCGCATGACCGCATCGCTGATGTGAAACATGTGTCCGCCCCAGGAGTTCCAGCCCATGGGTGGTGTCAGGCAGAGTTTGTCCCCCACCACCAGCTTGAAGTCACGTGACACCGTGCCCTGGGCATTCATGGCTGTGAAGGTCATGGGATAGTCGCCCCGCTTTTGAGGGACAGTCCCGGTGAGAATCCCCTGTTCGGCATCGAGCTTCAAACCGGACGGTAGCCCCTGCACTGCGAACATCATGGGACGCTGTCCCTGACAAGGAATGCGATAGACAAATGTCTTTCCAGGGCGGGCGCCATAGACCTTGGGGCCATTGATGCGTGGTGTTTGGACTGGAGATGGCGTCAGAATCTCGGCCTCGCCAATACGTGCATCATAGGGGTCCTGTGCCCAAACCAGGGGTGTCAAAAAGGTTAATGCCAAAACAATCATTATGGACTGATTTATTCTCATGGGTTCGTCTCCATCAAGATCCACGGACGTTCATTCTTGGGTCTACTGCTCCGTTAACTTGCGTGCGGCTTCGGTAACGCGTTTGCGTTGAGCCTGGTTTAGTCCCTGCTTATAATAAACCTCGGGGCGATGGTACGGGGTATGCCTTTTCATGTGAGGATCATGGACATCCTGACTCAGATCACAATCAAACCGAACCAAGGCCGCATGGTTTTGATCCCAGGTCGTGTAATTTGTGAAATGCGAGATACCCCAGGTAATGCCGCGTCCGTCCTGGGTGTTTGTAAAGGCGTCGGAGATAAACGGCCCTCCTGCCGCAGGCATCAGCTCGACAATGGATGCGATTTCAAAATTCACTCCGTCTTTGGCAAACTGCACGGTATTGTGTTCGTTACCATCTCTGATGACCAGAGCCGCAATACCACCCTTGAAGGGAAAGAGCGTGGTTTCGTGTCCCGAGTTAATGACTGGATTCAACCTGTGCTTCGTGAAGGGCCCCAGAGGATGATCGGCAATGGCCAATCCCTGCATGCGTACCAGTCGAGGATCACCGTCACAATCGGATTTGTAATAGAGGTAGATTCTGCCCTTATAGACCAGGGGATAAGGATCGTGAATGGAATACTGGTCCCACTCACCCTTGGCCCCATTGGGAATCACAATCTTGTTGTAAGGCGTCCATGGGCCATCGGGTGAGTCAGCATAAGAAACAGCCACAGGGCAGTCGTCCCCGCGCGTGCCGCTGGCCTCCATGAATCCCTGATAGTACAGATAATAGGTGCCCTTCCACAGCAGAATGTCCGTTGTGGTGACCGATCGCCAGCCCACCTGAGGCTTCGGGGGACGCGGCACAGCCACGCCCTGCTCAATCCAGGTGAAGCCATCTTCGCTGGTGGCATACCAGATGTCCGCCAGATCCCAGTCGCTGGAGGGAATGGTGTCCGTGCATTTTTGGGCTCCTTTCGGAGAGGTCGGTGTATGACGGTGCGTGTACCATAGGTAATATTTGTGATTGGCAAATATAACCTTTGAGGGATCACGACGAGAGATCGTGCCATCGTGGTTATTATAGTCAAAGCCCTTGAGTTCCGTATATTTGAACAAAGAGAAGAGCTCATTATGTTCCGGACGCGGTGCTGAGTAGGCCGTGAAGTTGCGTTTCATGGCAGCGCTTAATTCGCGAATCGGTTTTTCCTTGGGCAGGTTAAAGGGAAACCCTTCTGGTTGTGGCTCGCTGCCGAAGCTAGAAGACACACACAGGGCCAACAACACGCTGAACATTGACAATCCTATTGATTTCATTTGTTATCCATCCCTTTTTAAAAACATCATTATACACAAGACAGAGACATACGCCAGGCTGCCAAAGCCCATGTCCCTTACTTCACAGACTCCAGTTCGTGAAGGATTGATGTCAATGACTCTGGCACAACAGGCTGTCTCTGGTATGACATAATACGCTTGGGTCATCGGCAGAACCCTACAATGCGAATCGTCTTTTTCATTCATGGAACTTCTTTTCTCCACCTGGGGCTGCCGTCAAAGGCGCCGTCAACTCAATGTCGATAAACCGAAACATACCGCAGGGAATATCAATCTTCACGCCCAACGGATCGGTGATATCGAAGCCTTGCTTGTCAAGCAGATCCACCATCTGGGCTGGCCGAACGCTGTGGAAGCTCACCGTAGCGGTTCGCTCTTTTGGATTGATATAGCCACTGTCAATCAGTGTAAGCCGCAAATGAGTGGGAGATGTCTGTGCAGTGACCCATGCCACATCCCCGGAGACAGTCAATGGCAACAGGCTTGCACCGTGCTTGATATCAGATTCAATGGTTTTATAGTACGTATCTGCCGCATACCTTTGAGTGCCATTTGCAGAATAATAGTGGCGACCATCAGTGATGTACTCTGTCATAATGTGCTTGTACAGGGGATGCAAATGGTCGATCAAGGCACCACGCGGCGGATTCTTCGCTGCAAAGGGGCCCTGTTGCGGCGGCGTCACGAGAACCAATCCATTCTCATACGAAGGCAGGAAATTCAATCTGCGTTCCTTGACACCAGCTGCGTAGCGAGAGAAATCCCATGGCGTGACAGGTGCACCGGGCCAGGTACCATTTAAACGGCCAAACACGAGAGGGTTCTTTTTTTCGGCTTCCTTGTCAAAAAAGGTGACCCATTTCACATTGCTGCCTTCGTTCAGATAATATTCATCCGGCTTTGCCATGCTGAGGTGTATCGGAGAAAAGCTCACGATCTCAGAGCGTTTTGGCACATAGACCGCACCTTCTGCAATGAGTTCCCACAGCAGGCTCATGTACCGCTGGTCGACAGGAAAATTATCCAGATACTGCGCGCCAAGCGAAACATGGTACACCATGGTACGCAGGAAATGGTTGGGCAGCATCTGGTGGGAATGCTGACGTAACCGATTAAAACTGGGATTGTCACGTGCTGCACGCGTACCCCAACTGTCCACTGCGCCGCTGGCCCACAGTCCGGTCCGCCCGGCCAGACTCTGCTCCATGGTTTTGTCCGTGGTCTCCTCCATGGCTGGCACAAATACATCGGCGAACTCGCCAGAGACCAGGCGGCTCCATGTAGGCAGATACACACTCCCCTGCCAGAAGGCATGCTTTGTCCTGATGTACAGCTTCCCATTTTTTGCCTGGGCATATCTCGCCAGGGGGTAAATAAGGTCGTCCATGACAAACTCAAAGTCATCCCCATGATCCTCCAGCTCCGGATAAATCAACACAGTCTTCTTTCCGTTTGAACCATTGAGCACCTTCTTCAGAGTGTCCAGGCTGAACATATAGGGGTCATTACCATGCCCCGCCCAAAAGGAGATGCCTGGAGTGCCTTCATATTTTGGCAGGATGACATCCAGGGCCTGCGTCTGCGTAAGACTGTATTTTTTTCGCTGATCGCGTTTGTCACGATACCTTTGGTTCTGAATCGTAGACCGATCCCAATTCTCTGCCCTGGGCATATGAAATCCATTGAGAAAGATTGGACTCTTTGACGTGTTCTTGATCCTGTTGATGCGATTCTCAATCGATTTGGGAATACGTTCGCCCATCAGGTACACAGGCAAAGGGTCCCGCTCCCACACAGGCTGTGTAAACGATTCCAGATGCCTGCGCACCTGCTCTGTGTTCTTGAGGATAGTGGAGATCTTCCCGGGCGGAGTCAAGTTGGTATAGGCCTCTTTCCACGCCGAGTCTTTGAGATCCAAAACATGAATACAACTGCCCCCGCTCTGACTACTGGCAAGAATGATCTTGCCCTTCGTTGTGTCCTGCCACATATCATTAAACGAGTAGCGACAGGTCAGTATCTCAGTGTTTCTGGAATCCATATTCAGGGGGACCAGCAGGACACGTGAGCCAAATAGAACAAAATAGAGGCCTGAGCTGCCTTGCGAAATAAGTTCAGTCTGAACCACCCGATAGCCAAAGCCGTCTATCTGTTTTCTCAGGCTGGAGATCTTGAATTCAGTCTGACTACCATCTGAAACGTCCATGCGTATCACACTGGCACGGTCAATCATACTGGTAGCGCCCAGCAGGATCTCCGAGATTCCGTCTCCATTCACATCGCAGATACGGAGATCGCCAACGGCATTTCCCTTCTCAATTTGGAGGGTCTTGAAGGGCCGATCTTCAAGTGGCTTGAATAGATAGATCGTACCCCGGCCTGCATGGCTGTTATTGGCACCCTGCACCACCAGGATGTCCCTGCCATCCGGCTGAGGTATGCGGCGGAGATGATTGGCAATGTGGGTGCCACTTGGTGGCGAAGGTTTGCTCGGATTCTTACCCCAGGTTTTATCCTTTGAATAGGTCTTGGAGGGAATCTCCTTGATCAGTCTACCCTGCGCAGAGAGGTAATAAATTCTCTTGTCATACCCGCCGCAAACCACAGTGGACTCTGCCTCATCATGCACCACGCACACGGCATTCATGGGCGCGTCATTGGCCTTGAACTGCCACAAGAGCTGTCCCATGGTATTCAGGCAGTAGACTGTGCCATCCGCATTGGCCGCAAACACTTCATCTGCCCCGTCCCGAGTCACGTCTCCACACCAAAGATCATGGTTCATAAAACCAGACAAGGGGTTTTTCCAGAGCACAGTGCCGTCGTATCCCATACCCAGCACAATGCCTTCATAGCTGCTGGCAATAATATAGGAGTCACCACGTTTTGAAGCAATCCGAACCTTGGTTATGGTATACCCCGTATCATGGCTGAGCACACCGGAGGATTGAGCTTGCGTTGTCCCCGGCACCAATATCCAGCTCATGAATAATAATGCACCTATTCGCCTGTTGATCATGTGCACTCTGCCTTTCATTCCAGCACAGTCATATTCGCAGAATCCCGAATACCCTCTCTGGCAAAGGTCTCAAGCACATTGGCCGCCACAGGATAGGCGTCATCCCAGGAAAAGACTGAGATGCAGGCACTGCCCTGGGCGCAGGCTGTGACCTCACCAAATTTGTCCACACGAAGCACAGCTGGATCGCTTGATTCCCAGATAATGTTTTGCCGAGTGGCATGAACTGGCGAGACTCGACATTGGAGCGTCATGGAGTCTCCTACCCTGATGGATTTTTCCGGTTTGACAATGTGCAGCCCTGCAACCGGCACATGGCGGTTGGCCTCAATGATCTTACCCAGTGCCTCATACGCAGCCTGCTGTTCGACTGTGAGACTGTCCAAATTCAACCCACTGCGGTGATAGTGATTAAATTTGCGTCTGACCTTGCGGTCTCCGGCCATTTCAAGGGGATCGCAGCGAAGATCGAAGAATCGCCCCTGGGGATAATCTGCGTGCGGCGCATAGCGCTTGAATTCCTTGTTGAACGCATAGCGCAGAACCTGGGACAGATCCGTGGATGGGCTGTTGCCATTGTACCAGGTATAGATGTGCTTGCGAGGCGCTCCCTTTGCCCCCAGAACCTGCTTCCAGAAACTGATACCATCCAATTGTCTAGCATTGGGGATCGTCACCCCCACGGCCTCGCATAGAGTCGGATAGATGTCCGTGACATCCACCAAACCCGGATAACACCGGATGTGACCGGCTTTTGCCGCAGGTACCGTACCCGGACAGTTGAAAACCAGCGGCACATGCATACCATTGTCCTTGTTGCCTCCCTTACCGCCAGGGTATACAGATCCATCGGCCAGCAAATGCGTGAAAGCCTCCTTGGTACCATTGTCACCCATGACCACCACAAGCGTCTTCTCTTGCAGGTTGTGCTCATCCAGTTTATCAATAACCTGACCGATGAGTTTGTCCATATAGGCCAGCATGTCCGGAAAATGGCGATGATCGTCGCCGCGGTGCCCATCACGATTATGGTTGACCTCATCAAATCCATCGAAAATGGAATGGGGCTGTGTATCGGGTGTGGGCTTGTGCTCGTCATGCACCAGCAGCATGGGGTAATAGAGAAAAAATGGTTCGTCCTTGTGACGATCGATAAAGTCCAGGGCCCGGCGATTACAGATATCAGGCCCATACCATCGTCGCCCAGTAGCCGGGTCCAGGTCAGTGCGTCCCATATAGTTGTGGATCGTACCATTGATCACAAGATTGGGATTGATAAATCGCTGGGCCTCCCCTACCACATCAAAGCAGCAGAACTCGTCCCAGCCGAACTCAAAGATATAGTCCTTTGCGTGAACCTCTTTTGTGCCCCTTGTCTGCTTCCACTTACCAAAGATACCTGTGGCATAGCCTGCACGCTGAAACACATCACCAAACGTGATTTCGGACGCATGTTGTGCTTTGCATCGCAGGAAATTTCGGCTGTTGTACTGGCCACTCATCAGGGCAATACGTGTGGGCTCACAGAGTGGATACGCGTACGCATTGTCACATCGGAGACCTTCAGCCGCCAAACGATCAATGCGGGGTGTTGAGAACTGCACATTGGCAAAAGCCCCTCTCACGGAACTGATTCGGTTGGCCCCATAGGCAGTCACACCATAGTGACTCAAATCATCAATAAGGACAAACACCACGTTGGGTTTGGCAACGGGTGGTTCACCCGATACAGGCAGCACAAGAAGGTTCATGAGTATCATCGATATAA
>CAZBTJ010000065.1:0-5053 GCA_964494325.1 uncultured Pirellulales bacterium | reverse complement strand
GCAGATGACTTGCTCATTTCTGAGGCCAGGTTGGATCTGGCGGCAGACAACTGCTTGGTAACATCAAAGAACTTACTGGGATCAAAGTGCCATCTTGAGATGGCACCATCCACACTGACTTTCATTTGATTTTGACTGTCCGGGCCTGGCGGCGCATCAATAAAATTATTGTACGAGTAATGCACCACCTTGTCCTGCAATCCCAATTTGGCAATGATGCCCAATGAAGCCGCTGTGGCGCCCCAGTCATCAGGATCACCCGTGGGCCACTTGTAGGCATTATCCCGTGCGCTGTTTCCATCCGACGTCACGGCAATGCGATTGTGCTTGTACCCCCAGGCAGGTGACTGTGCATAAAGGGAAAACATCTCAGTAGAAGTCACCCGCCCTCCACCTCGATTGGGACTGCCTGCTGAGATGTAAATACGATTCAAATACACCACGGCCTGTGAACCGTGACGCCCCTGTTTCATGGACGCCAATTGTGACCAGTTTCCGGTCCGCGTGTCCAGGGCCTGAGTCCGGTTTATGGCAACCTTGGCAGTTTCACCGCCAAAGTAGACGATCACATCTCCTAGAACTGCCGTGCCCCCTGCTGCAGAACCAAAGGGCAAGGGCTGAGCCAAAGTGGACCACGTGCGGGTCTTGAAATCATAGACATCTACAGCACGTTCCACGGCCCCAAAAAAATCGCCCTGTTTGGGATTCGCGGGATTTCGGTAGCTGGTGTTGCGTCCTCCAATACAATACAGCTTATCATTCACCACCACGGCATGAAAATGATCTCGGATATGGGGCGCATCAGACAACCTGGTCCACGTGCCAGTGGCTGGATCATATTCGTCGAACCAGTTGCAGGTTCCGCTGGTATGTCCCAATGTGATACCGCAGGCCATGTAAATTTTATTGTTGTACACCACGGTGCCTGCCCCCCCGCGTCTACGTGCCACAGGAATCTCATCGCCTTCGCTCCACACATCCTTGGCAGGATCGTAGATCTGAACATGTGCCATGGGGGGTTCCTTGGGATAGTTGCCTGTCATGGCCCCCACCATATAGATCTTGTGGTGCCACACCACAGGCTGATAGTGATGAATCAGAGGCGTAGTCACGCCCATCTTGGTCCAGGTTACCGTGGCCGGATCAAACTGATCGATCTGGCGGGATTCTCGTCCCCCGATCATATAGAACTTATCATCCACATTGACCAAAGACGTTTCGTGGCGTCCCGTGGGCAGACCATTGGTTTTCAGTGTCTGCCATTGCCAATCCGAATCAGTCAAAACAGAGGCTGAATCTACCTTCACCTTGCCCTTGGGTGCCATGTTGACAGAGAAGGTGAACGTCCGTTGAAATTCAGGTCTGGCGTTGGCCTTTGAGAGTTTTGACAGTCTATACAATCCCGCGTCATGCGCAGGGAGTGTCTTTTTGAGTGTCTTCTCAACCTTGCCAGCCCCCTTTCGAATCCACAGATCACGCACGGAAAATTCGCCTCGCATATGCTCTAACTCCAGATCAAAACTATTCCATCCCATGGGGGGCGTGGGCGCCACCGCCGTTGAGCCCCGTCCAGATTGGGCTTTCAGAGCTCCTGAGGCAATAAAAATAAAACAAGCCAATATGCAAATAGCAGAATTGGGTAGTCTGTGCTTTGGGTGTTCCATGCGTGTATCCTTTATTCTGTTCTATCTGGAGTCTCTCTAAAAGGGTGTTTCCACAGTCTTCTGATCCACGGAAAATAATGGAGTAACCGAGAATTCCTTGCGTGCTGACTTAAACAGAGCCTCAAACTCCTTGACAAGCTTTGGATGCTGTGAAGCCACATTGTCTTTCTCTTCCGGGTCAGCTACAAGATCATACGATTCAAATACAGCATCCATGTGTGTGCCATCTTTTTCATTGAATCAACCCATTTCTTAATATCAGACCTGCTTACAGGATAGCCAATGCCATCAAGCTGACTGGGCTATTGTATTTTGAATTCATTTTATTAGGTTATTGTCCCAAGGTCAAGTCCTGATCCCTAGTGGAAACCAGGTGTGCCCCCAAATTCATTGCCAGCTTGCCAGGCATTGCGATTGCTCAGATCAAATGTTGACTCTGGATTCTGTACTTCAAGAGACTGCCCCTGACCATCAGTCACTGGATACCAGTCATCCTCATATTTAAAATCAACAATCACCTGCCCAATGGCGTCCATCAGCACAATGCGTTCACCACCATTGCTGAGACTCCCTGTGTATTGACCGACGATCGGCATGTCACCCGGGTATTGGACTGTAAACGCATTGACATCCTGGACCACAAGCACGCAAGCGTCCGGGGCAAGATCATAGGCAGGAAATGTGAAGGCAATACCCTTCGCAAATTTGACCAGATTTAAATTTATGTCTTTTGTGCCAATGTTGGTCAGTTCAATAAACTCTGCATTGCCAAGATTGGAAGTGCCGATACTTTGGGGATGATACATGATCTCACTCACTCGCAGGTCTCGCGCGACTGGCCCAACCCCAAGGGTCGTTTTATTGAGTGCGCTCCATCTGCTACCATTCAGCACGCGTGTCTTGACCTGACAACTATGGGGCAGCGTAATAGGCCCCTGTACGATTTGAACGCCATGGGGCAGATCGTCATTGGGGGTCGCGGTGCCCACCCAGCGGGCCTCCAGCTCAACAGAAATGAGGAAATCGCTGCTCGTCGCAGATGAATTGAGTCCATGGAGCGCCAGGATATTGTCGCCAGGCCGCAGATGTTCCACAAACGCGTTTAGATTAAAATGCTCCGGCACCACAGCGTCGCCGTCACTATGACTGCTGGAAGATGGAGATTGCCAGGTGGGTGTCCCCGTGACATTTGCGCGTGCCACCTCCACACCATTGAGGTAGGCAATGAAGCCATCATCATATCGTACGTTCAAAAACAGAGAGTCCAGGTTGTCTTGATTTCCTTCAAATTGAAAGGGGATGCGTATGTAACAGGTGGGCTGTGTCCAGAACATGGCATCCTCTGTATCAATACCAATATAAGATTCGTAGCCGTTGTCTGTGTCATATCCCACGCCACCCAACCCAGTTATCCACTGGCCATGGTCAAAGGCATGCAAACCCCGCCAATCCTGACTAATCCGCTGACTCGGCACAAGCACATACTTGGGTGCATCTTCCCCCACCAAGGTGGACAGGCCCACGTCCACTTGAGGGACGCTGGAGCGGGGATCCGAGTTGTCTGTGGTGTAATAGATGACACCCCCTTCGTTCGGGTTGGCGAGCCACAGTTCATGTTCTGCTGGAAGCACGGTGTCCCGCTCGGAAAAATCAGGGGGATCTATCATGGGGTAATATCCCTGCTGACGCAGATGATCGAGGAATTGCCGGCTATTGCCTTCAATCATATCATATATGGCATTCACTTCCTGTTGCCAATCCTCATTGCGTGTGCGAGTGGGCTGACCCTGCATTTTCATGGCGTCACCCCAGCGTGCAGACTCAGCCACAACCGCAGATCGAATCTGTTCGTTAATCGCCAGCCAGCGTTGTTGGGCAGCCGTCTCTGTGAGGGCCCCATCGTGGAAGAAATGTTCGTACACACGATCGGCAAAAAGTGTCAAAAAGTCATCGTTTTGGCGAAGCGCATGCCAGATCTTGGGAATCAGCGAGTGACTGCTGTTCTTGCTGCTGCGAAAATCAGGGTGAACATACCCCGGTCCCCCTGCTCGGGATGCATCCCAGGACCACTCGCCATCCCACGCGAAAAAACGCAGGGGTGTGGGACCCAGGGGTGAACTGTCCGTACGACACCCTGCATACCAGTTGTTGTTCGGCCAATCACCCACGCCCATCCACCAGGTAAATAGCATGTAGTCACAGAAGTTTTCTGTATCAATGTAGCCACAAGTCATGGCATAGTTGTCTGCAATAGTCTGATCACGTTTGATCAAGTCATTGACCAACGTCTTGAAACGGCTGCCGTCCCCATTAAAGCCTGGTACGTTTTGAGACCCATGGTGCACTGCAAACCAATCCTCTGGATCTGCATTAAAATACTGGGACGCAAACCATTGATCTGTTCGCTCCACAGGATTGTACAGACCCCAGTAGAGTCCATTAATATACAGATGCACAAAGGCGCCACGTGAGCCATACCCTGACAGCGCAACCTGCGAGTCTCGATAGAATTGATCAATGGTATACGCGGTCTTGTCCGCATTCCACACACGTGCCCAGCACCGGTTGTTACCGCCCCTGAGAATCAAACGATCAAACGTGTCCGTAGCAGACTCTCCGTAGAGGGACCCTGTCTGCATGAGAGACGTCTTGAGTTTGGAATCGCCATATTCAGAGCGAAAATTCAAACGCAGGGACCGTTTCAGTCGGTCGTGACTGTGCGGCTCCACACCGGCATTCACGTGCACATTTTCATTGGGATCACTGGGAAAAATTATTTCCATGGAACAGGGTGTCTCCCCACTGCCCCAGTAGAAACCATTTTCATTTGCCAACTGACTCGGTTCCACAGCAATACTTAGGGTGGGAATGGCCAGCAGCGCAGGCATGATCTCTGATCTGTAATCCCGGTCATCCACAATATCCGGGTCCATCTCATAGTCGTGATTATCATAGACACTGCCACCCAGCCATGTCCTGGGATTCGGGTAGCCTGGGATGTTGGCAGGTTGGCGAATCACATCTGAGAGGAACAGATAGGTCTGGGTATCCACATTGGTGCTGCGCATGCCATTTTTAAAGGCCATGGCCCGAAGCACTGTGGTGGTGGAAATTGTCACAGACACGGGCGACTGTGCCTTAGAGCCATGAGTGAGTGTAGGTTCACTACTATCGGTTGTATAGACCATAGTGGCCCCCTCAGTAGCACAGGTCATGGTCACAACAAAGGGGGCCTCAAAGAAACCACGGTCCACACTAAATCGAGTATCCGCGACAAGTGGCAGCGCGTGGTTTTGGTTGCTCTTTCCAGGACTGGGATTCAGTGTCACCCAACGTTCACTGCCATCAGGTTCTCGTCCCCATGAAACGCCGCCTGGAAGTTTGTCATA
>CAZBTJ010000064.1:0-29249 GCA_964494325.1 uncultured Pirellulales bacterium | reverse complement strand
TAGAATTCTCGGTTGGCCCGTGTGATCTCGTCTACCGTGCCTGTGAGTACGACCTTGCCGTGATCCATGATGGCCACGTGATCACAAAGCTCCTGGACCTCAGCCAGGTTGTGGGAACTGACCAAAATGGTTGTCTTTTCCTGCAGGGTCTTGACAAGGTCACGAATTTGACGTGCATTAGCCGGGTCCAGACCAGCGGTGGGTTCATCCAGGAGAATGACCTCCGGGTTACCCAGAAAGGCTTGCGCAATACCAAGACGTTTGATCATACCATGAGACAGGCTTCCGACTCGCCGCTTGGCCATCGATTCAAGACCCACAAGATCTAAACAGTGCATCACTTCATCACGGGCCTGTTCTTTGGTGCGTCCGGCAAGCAGACGAAAGAATACGAGCTGATCTAATATGGGCACATTTCTCTGAAACTGAGCGTCCTGCGGCAGGATCGTCAGGCGTCCCTGCAGTCTCGAGATATAACGTGTGTCATGGCCCAACACCTCAACCGTGCCCTGGTCTGCCTTGAGAAAATCCGCCACCACAGAAAACAGGGTGGTCTTACCAGCCCCATTGGGACCGAGCAGGCCAAAGATGGCGCGAGCAGGCACCTGTAAGGTGACATCATCCAACGCTTGTATGCGCCCAAAACGTTTGCTTAAACCCAGTATGGATACGACTTCAGTCGTCATAACCTCTCCTATAAATCACGCTTCGCAAAACGTCGATACCCCAACATCAAGAACACGGCCGTATAGACCAGACACGCCAGGCTGGCACAGCCCCAGTGCGTAAAAGAGGGATGCAGCAAATGGTTCTGCCACCCCCAGGGCAACAGCCACTTAATATATTTGAGCGGCTCCCAAACCAAACGACCAAGCACAGCAAACAGCAATGTCCCGGCAATCAGCAGTTTGGCCAGAATGAGCGACAAAAATGTCGAGCTCACACAGGCTGAAATCATGGCACATAGTGCAATGTAGGGCAGCATGAGGATCGACAGGGCATAAAACCCCTGAATGGACCAGATCAGAAGATCTCTGGCAGGATACAGACGGGTCTTGAGCCCCAGATACAGTACAATGGTCAGGATTAAGAAAGCTATCACGCCAGTTGAAAAGATGGCAGTACCCAAAAACCGACCCAAGAAGATATTGCTCCGCTCGGTTCGCAACAAGAGGTAGCGTAATCCACGCGACTGTATATCTCCAGTCGTCTGATTAAAGGCCAGAAAGGAAATGGCAAAAGGCAGTCCAAAGACCAGGATCAAAAAGATCGAAGACAACAACGCAGGACGATCCTCCAGCAAAAACAAGGCCCATCGTCCTGCGACTGTTTTATCCTCTTTCTCCATCATGAGAGGGCCCATCATCATGGGCTCTTGCGAGGCCTCCTTGGCAACTTCACCTATGGACTTTGTACCAAGCACGAACTTAATGACCGGTTTCCCAAGTTTGACAATCAGCTCTTGCACTGCATTGGGATCGCGATGCCCCATTTCCTTTTCCTGTTGAACCATGAGAAATTCAACCGGCGAAATCAGATTGTTTGCCACACTCAACCCAAAGATCAGCACAATCAACAGATAGACCAATCCAGAACCACTTCGCACTGCAAAGCGAGTCCAGTATTGACTAATCAGTCGGACATGAGCCAGTGAAATGCTTTTTAGACTCATAAGGCACTCATCCTAATTGGTGAAACCTTCTTTAAAAGTTGAGTTCAACAGGAACAGGGTCAGGACAGGATACACAAAACCAATAATCGCCCCAATATTAAACCCCCCGCCCAATTCAGGCTTCATCATCAATCCGGAAACGATCCCACTTACCATAGAGAACACCGCATAAACATTACCGACCCTCCACCCCATACCCCGCTTCTGCTTGAGATACCCAACACCAGAAATGATCTCCAACACAATTGAAACAAGCATCAAAGCCAAAAGTGCCACAAAGACCATTGTGCCCATCTCTTGAAAAGCTTCAAACTGAGCCTTTTGATCGGGCTGCATATTTTCGGTTGGAATCACATTTTTTAGCCCCAAAAGGGCAGCAAAACCAATGAACCCAATCACACCGAGTCCCGCAAAGATGAAGTTAAATACCGCCAGGGCTGTGAGCCCACCTGGACGTTTTTCCTGTTCCATATTGCTCTCCTTGTCCTAAACCTCTTTTAAAATGGCCAGAGACCCCATTAATCCTCGGTTATAACGCAACACAGGCCACATGTAAAACAAAACCCAGCGTGCCGCTGCAATCTGGATACACACACAGCTAGACGCCCAAATTCGCTAAACGTTGCAGTATTTTCACGCCCAAAGAAGAAGACATCCTATTTAAGTACTTTGATGAAAGTCTGGACATCATCCAGGTCATGTTTGAGGATCACAAGACCGCACGCGTCCATGTGGCAACCATCCGTACGGCGATTGAGACCCAAGACAAACCGTCCCTGGCCTCCCACCTTACAGCCTATGGTAAACTGCTCAAGGACCACATCAAGCGGGAAAACGAAATCCTCAACCCCCGGCTCGATAAACAGCTGATCACTGAAAGCTATTTTTATTCATTCCCACTCTTCCGGACATCGGTTATGCTATGTTGTCTGCCTATCGTATTGAGGCAAACGAGTACAAAACCATAACCTAAATACTCTGGAGGTAACGAATGAGTCAATTGGATCGTAGAGATTTTTTCAAAGTAGGCGCAGCCGTAGGTGTTGGCCTGACTACCATGGCCACAGGCCTGGCGCAAACCGGAAACGCTCAAATTCTATCCACAGACCCCATGCTGGACTTCAGGGTCCCGCCCATGGATGTGGTGCGTATCGGCTTTGTGGGTGTCGGGGGCATGGGCTCTGGTCATGTGCGTAACCTCCTCAAGATCCCCGGGTGCCAGATCACGGCCGTGTGCGATATTGTGCCTGAAAAGGTGGCACGGGTCCAAAAGTGGGTCCAGGACGCGGGCTTTGCCAAACCCACCGGCTACTCACGCGGTGACTGGGATTTCAAGCGCCTGTGCGAGACCGAAGATCTGGACCTCGTATATACGGCCACTCCCTGGAGATGGCATACATCGGTGCTCCTGGCTGCCATGGCCAATGGCAAGCACGGGGCCACAGAAGTCAATGCCGCATTTAACACAGAAGATTGCTGGCGTCTGGTTGAGGCGGCCGAGAAAACAAAAAAACACTGCGTGTTGATGGAAAACTGCTGCTATGACCGCACTGAGATGCGTATTCTCAACATGGTCAAGCAGGGCCTGCTCGGTGATCTCCTGCACGGCGAATGCGGCTACCTGCACGACCTGAGAGGCGTGAAGTTTGGAAACGGCGGCGAAGGCCTGTGGCGAAGAGAGTGGGCAAAGACTCACAACTGCAATCTATATCCCACACATGGACTGGGACCAGTGGCCCAGTGTATGGACGTAAATCGAGGCGACGCCTTTGATTTTCTGGTCTCCATGAGCAGCGACTCCAGGGGCCTCCAGGAATACGGGGCCTCACACTACCCAGAAGGCCATGCCAAACACAATGAAACCTACAAGCTCGGCGACGTCAACACCACGCTGATCCGGACCAAGTTGGGCAAGACCATCATTGTCAAGCATGACACCAACCTGCCCAGACCCTACAGCCGTGACATTCTGCTTCAGGGCACAAAAGGCCTGGTACGAAAGTACCCCCTAGAACAGGTACATATTGAAGGCAAAACCAAGGGCCACGCCTGGGAAGACATGAAGGCCTATGAATCCTACGACCACCCGCTCTGGAAGACCATGCAGGGCGCAGCCAAGGGCGCAGGCCACGGGGGCATGGACTTCACTGAAGACTATCGTTTAATCGACAACCTGCGCCACGGACGCCCCACGGACATAGATGTCTATGATGCTGTGGCCTGGTCTGCTGTGGTGGGACTTTCCGGACAATCCGTGGCCAACCGAGGTCGATCCATTGACTTCCCCGACTTCACCAGAGGCCGCTGGAAAACCAAACGACCTTTACAGGTCATGGAATTTAAGGCCTAGTCTGACTTACCGATTTGGCCCTGTGTCAATATCAATTTCTTCATGGAACTCCTCCAGCCAGTGGAGCAGGAGGAGTTCCATGTCCCACTCATCCACTGTACAGTCACCATTGATATCCCCGGCCATCATCACAGGACACACCGGCTCGCCAAAGTAGGACCAACTCGCGTAGGCAGTACCACCATATGCACCCTGGTTGACAATACCGCCATTGGGGAAGGGTTCGGGCCCCACCGCCGAGTACCAGTTACCTGCATCAATACACGGACTGGTCGTCCTATCTGCCACCCAGGTTTTGAGCGTTGAATCCCAATGCCCAGCCTCGGACCTCAGATGGTAATCACCCCGATATGGATTCACAAAACCAGGATCTTGGACAGGCATCACAACGCGTCTTGGCCCTCTGCCGGCCTGAAGCCAACTGTATTGTGGCGAACACCCCAGGACATCCAGCTCGGTATTTTCCCAGAAAATGCAATGAGTCACAGTGGGCAAACCGGCATAACATTCAATGCCACGTTCATTGCCCACCACGGTCAGGTTGGCCAGCGTGGGAGAACTGGCCGCAACAAGCACCCCTGACACGCTGGAACGAATGACAAAGTTTTTCAAGACACTGTCCGGGCCTTCACTGAGAATAAAGGAGACGGCCAATCCCTCCGGATTCTCCAACACAGCCGCGTCGTCCGCACTCTGAACTGTCACAGCCTTGCCCTTGAATCTGATGGCCTCGCGGTACACACCTGGCCAAACCAAAATAACATCACCATCCGTCGCTCGGTCAATGGCAACCTGAATTGTAGCCAAGGCTTCGGCACGCGAAAGGCCCCGATTTCCATTGTCACCAGTCAAGGTATCCACATGATACGTACCTGGAGTTACTGGATTGGGCTCTGGCTCTGGGACTGGCACTGGCAGACCAAGCACCACGAGATTGGAGTCGCGAATAAGATCCCCCTCTGCGTAGGTTGCGCTCACGGTGAATTGTACTGGGTCGTCCAGAGGTAAGAGCGACAGTTCACCGATTTCAACAACTGCAACCTCTTGGGGTTTCACAGACCATGCGGCTTGACTCGTCACATCAGCCACGGACCGGTTGTCATAATAGGCCATCGCCGTGTACTGTACTGACTGGCCATAGGTCACACGCTCAGGGCCGGTCACCACAATATTCTGGAGCAGCACAGGCACAAATTCATACTCGTATGCACCCATGTCGACAATTCCATCAACCACACGTATTCGTCCCTCCACATCATTCTGGTCTGTCCCCACAAATTTGGGATCACCTGCATTTATGCAGGGTGATGTATCCAACAGATGATAGTCACCAGCATGCCAGGTGCCTGATCCACTTCGATAACCAGTGTCTTCAAATTGCGGGTCTGCCTCAAGATTACCAGCCAACCAGTTTACAGCACAGTTGTCTTCTGTAGCCACAGCCTCCAATCCACCCTGAATGGTACTATACTGAATCTCTATAGGATCATTACAATCCCAGGCCGCAACGATTTGAGGCCCTGGCTCTTGCGACACATTGTCCCAGACAATCGTATTGTCAACACGTCCAGCCCCATTGCGATACACAAGGCCCCCACCCTGATTGGTGGCATAGTTGCCCACAATCGTGCATCCAGAGATTTCGTTCACATCACAGCAGGCGCCCCCTTCGTCACCAGACTGGTTACCCACAATCAAAGAATTGATCACAGACCTTGCCTTGTACAGACCACCGCCGGGATAAACCTCTGCAACGTTGTTGCTAATCATACAGTTCATAAGCATGTTGCAGTCATATACCCCCCCACCATATCCGCGCGCCATGTTGTCTGAAATTATACAATTGACAAGAGTCTCGCACAATGCGACCCCGCCCCCGTGCCAACCTGTGGATTGATTCCCCTTTATAAGGCAATCAGTAATCAAACCTGAGCAGTCATACATGCCGGCGCCATCTTTGGATGAGGTGTTTTCACTGATCGTACAGTGGGATATGTCGGCAGTACATCCATAAAGCCCTGCACCATACTTCGCCTCATTTTGGCTAATACTGCATTGCAATATGGTACCAGAACACTCGAACAACCCTCCACCTTGACCTTCTGGCGCAGAATTCTCTATGATTGTACATCCCTCTATTGTGGCTTTACAATGTGCCAGACCACCGCCACTGCCAGAAATTCCAGAATTATCCCTGTATTCCGCCCAGTTGTCCTCAATACGACAATTGATGATTTGACCATCACATCCATAGAGACCACCACCTTGACCTCCCTCCTGAACACGATTCCCTTTAATGGTGCAATCCACAATCAAACCATCACAATCGTACAGACCACCTCCGGCAATTTCGGCCCGACCATCACTGATAATGCATTGGCGGATTGTCATGCGATTCCCTTTGCCATTGATAGCCCCACCCTTTTGGGGGTTAGCACCGTCTGAAATTGTGAGCCCCTGAATGACGAAATTCGCATCTTCACTGCCCTTAAAACTCATCGCAATACGCTGACCATTTCCCACCAGACGTGTATCTTGCACAACACTCTTATTGTTGGGATCAGTGGAAGTCAGAATGATATTACGCCCCGAAAAAGTCAGAGATTCCTGATAATATCCCGGAGCCAGCACCACTGTATCGCCCTCCTGGGCCGCATTAATGGCAGGTCGGATCGTTTGAAAATCAAAGCCAGCCCCCGTTCCCACGGTCCAGGTACTAGCCCAACAGGAAGACAAAATACAAACAGACAGCGTAACCACCCAACAGAATTGCTTCTTTTTTCGCATTTTAGATCCTTTCATAGGTTATGAATACCATTTTCTGATACTCACCTCGCAGGTCCTATTATAAAGGATCTTTCTGTAAATCCCACCATTATTTGCGGAAATTAATCTAAACCCAAGAACCCTCCAAAGCGACACACCCCAAGATGTTGCAAGGGATCTCTCCGATTTAGAGTAGGACCACAATACACCAGAGCATGGCAACCTGGCCGTAGGCGTTGCCCTTTTCTTTAGGACGGGTGAGATAGTATTCCAGGCTATCACGTGGTGGCGTATCTCCGCACACACCTTCCAATTGACCCTGCTCATCCACCCTGTCGGCCAGGGCAAGCCAGCTGTTTCGAACAGCCAAGCCATATTCGTCTTCAGACAACCACCCACGTTTGACACCCTGGACGAAGGCATAGGTAAACATAGCTGTGCAAGAAGTTTCTTTGTAGGACTGTTTGTAGTCAATGAGCTGGTGCCACAAGCCGTCGTCATCTTGATAACTGAGCAATGAGGTCATCATTTTGAGATAGCCCTCAAACACACGGGCGTGTTGGGGGTGACTCTCGGGCAACTGCAAAAGTAACTCGGTCAAACCAACAGCAGCCCACCCATTGCCTCGCCCAAAGAAATACGGGAAGTCAGGGTCATGATAGAATAGACCGTTGGGACGCTGAAGTCTATTCAGGCAAGCCACCATGTGGCGAGCAGCCCGATCCAAATACATCGAGTCGCCTGTGGCGCGATAGGCCTGGACCTGCAGGAGGGTTATCGCATACATGTCCAGAAGAGAGAAACGTGTCTCACCTGACAGATTATTGGCATCCGGAGAAGTCCATTGTCGATCTGCGACGGTCTGGCCCATCTCCAGATAACGCGGATCATGGGTATGGAGGTACAATTCAAGGGGCACGGCACCAAAGACAGAATGGTCAGCAAGAGGCTCTTTGGATATCAAAGCTTGGCCTTCAGCCGTGAGTAGATTGTCAAATTGTCCCAGTACCTTGCCCATCAAGGCCTGATCCTCCTTGACCTCGGCATATCGAGCCATAAAGACCCACATGGCATCTTCACAGGGGTGTGCGGTCGTCTTTTTGATACCCAGGCGGGGCAGTATATCCTCTGATACCCCCCATCCCATCTCCTCGGGCGATTTTGCTTTGGGCCATTGCTTGAATACCTTGGGCAAGGACTTTTGGGCCGGTACACAACCACCCATAATCAATCCCACCCCAACCAAACACGCGATCATGATACCGTTCTTAAACATAAAAACCATTCCTTGGGTTGCTAAAAGCGATTTCCAATCCATGCCAGAGTATAGTATCGCCCGGGCCATAAAACAATCTCAAGCCCATATTTTTCAAAGTCATAACCTGTTGTTATGCGTTCAAAACTATTATACTAACATGCCAGCAGATCAACTTAAAATGGATCCATGAGGTTTGACATGAAAACACTGACCCAAGAGATTTGGATGGATGTACCGAAGCGGCGGCAGATCATTTCGATTCAGGATAAGATCGAACAATTGGTTGAGAAAAGTGGGGTCACAGACGGACTCATACTGGTCAATGCGATGCACATCACAGCCTCGGTATTCATCAATGACAACGAATCTGGTCTACACAGTGACTATGAGCTGTGGCTGGAGAAGCTTGCGCCTGAAAAACCGCATAACCAATACCGGCACAATGGTTATGAAGACAATGCCGATGCCCACATGAAACGTCAAGTGATGGGCAGAGAAGTTGTGGTTGCCATCACCGAAGGCAAGCTGCACCTGGGGCCATGGGAACACATCTTCTACTACGAATTTGATGGCAAACGAAAAAAACGTCTGCTGGTCAAGATCATCGGCGAGTAGCCAGGCCCTATTCAAGAACCTAGAACTCTGGACTCTGGACTTTTTTCAATCGCCCTGTTACTTAAACAGCCCCTCCAACCCGCGTCTGAGCCCCATTTCCAGGAGCTGATCCACGACACTGTCTATCTTGATCTGTGGCTGATTGATCGTGCCGGTCAAGTCAACCACCCACCGATCCTGCGATGCATCTCCGACCCTGACTGTGCGACCGCCCCTGGTGTACGGCAGCACCACCTTCATCTGAAGGCTGTCGTCCAGACCAATGCGGCCCGAAAAATTCACGGGATTGTCCCCCACGATGATGGGCATATCGTCGTACTGAACCACCCCCTGACTCACGGTAAATTGTGTGGGCCGTATCTCCATGCGCTGCGCATTGAGGGGGCCACTGCCGACTTGAGACAGAATCTGACTCAACAGGCTTGAACCGCTCAAGATCACATTATTCATGGCCAGGGTCCCCCGCATTTCAAGTTCCCTGGCCCCTTCACGCTTTAAGGGCAATGCAAGATGATCGCAGGCAAAACTGAACTCTCCGCTCACATCGGTCAAATTGGCAAACATGGGATTGAGGTACCGAAACAATTGCTGCGTCGTGGCAGGGGTCACCTGCACAGATTGAGCCATGACCATGGGCCTCGGAAGACTCATCAACACCGGCGTTTTACGGAAATCAGTGGTACTGGCAAAGGCAAACGTGCCCTGGTTGACCCGCGTCTCAAAAGGCTCGACCCTGAGGACGCCCCTGTCAAATACCGCATTCACATCTGTCGGTCCAAATGCCAGCCCCATATAGGCAGCACGGTCAAATCCGAATCGCGTCTTTCCTGACGCTGAGGCAAAGAGCCCATTGGGATCAGCCGTAGGATAGGTCGAGTCAAACTGGATGTGCCCAGTACGCTGGCCTGCCATGTCCAGACCCTCGGGTAACAGGTCCGCCACCACCCCCTGGATCGCCTCGAGATCATATTGGCAGGTCGCTTCAGCCTGGATGCGAGTGGTATCGCCCTTAACCGCACGACTGGCCCTGACCTTGGATATCTTGATCTGCGGTGTGGTCAATTCAAGGGACTGCAGATCAATGGATTGGCTCTCAGTATCCAGGCTGACCTCACAGGTCAGATCCACGTAATCCTGCACAAATGGGGCCTTTTCAGGCATGGTTAAGGTCAATGCAGTCACACGCGTTTGCCGGGCCGTCGCATTGATGTGCGGCCCTTGAATTGAGCACTGCAGTTGAGAGTCAGCCTTGCCCTGGAGCACCAACCCCTCTGGCGCCAAATTGAACAACGCACCATACTGAGTAAGCCTGCCCAGATCCAGCCCCGTGGCATGGGCCTGAATCTCAGCCGCCTTTGTCTGAAGGTTGATCTGAGATGGGCCACATCCCACCGCGCCAAAACTGCCAGAGGCTTCCAGTGATGCGAGCGACACGATCTGCTGCTTTGCGTCGTAGGACACCTCATAGGTCATCTGCGATTTGGGTTCGCGAAGGCTCAGTCCCTGCCCGTTTATCAGATTCAGTTGGTCACAGACAGACGTGCCAGTCAGACGCCATTGATCCGGGCCCAGGACCACAGTCCCTTTGGAAGACAGACGGCCGGCCATTTTCAAGGGCCCCATATTGACAAATCGACCCAACTCGGCCTGCATCAGGCCCAGGTCTACCCACTCAGTAAACTGGACACGTTCTGCAGTGCCTGACGCCTGAACCCCGGCAAAGGAGGCAGACAGATCCAGGGCATCGATCTGGTACTGCCCCTGGTCAATCCTCATCTTGACCTGGGCCTGCACCGGTTGACTCAAGGAGACCTCCTTATGCTCAACCAGTCCCTTCAGGTTTTCAAGGCGCACCTGCCCGTTAATCTGCGACCCGGACACATCAAATTGCCCTGACGCCCTGCCCTGGCTGATCTGCATGCCGAGCTGGATAGAAAGCGTATGGGGTAATTGCGCGGCCATGGCCGCCACGTCCACATCAAAGTCGCCTGACATCACATAGGCCTTGTCCTTGTCCACTGGCAGAGACCCCTTGAGATTGGATGTCATCCAGTCACTGTTGAGAGACAGGCTATTGATTTGGATTGAGCCACCCTCATGGATCATGTCCAGGGACACATCCAACTCGCTCGTGGCCAAGCGGTCGCCCTTCAAGAGGTCTCCGGAGGCCTCCAGCCCCCTGGCATTGACCTGTCCCTTGGCGTGATCGAGACGGCCTTCTGTCACCTGCCCCTTAAGCTGGGCATTCACCAGGCCCTTGAGGTCCAGATCCACTTTGGCCAGACTAAGTACGGCCTGGAGGCTGCTCAGATCTAGCGCGTTGACGTCCACACTCCATAGGCCTGACGTCCCTTTGAGATCCCAGGCCTTTGTCACAGGTTGATCCACAGACACCTCAGCCTGAATCGTACCCTGCGCAGGGCCCACGGGCATGGATGCGGCCATGACCCACTGACTGTGCTTCGGCGTCAGGGTCAAGCGCGTCTGCACATTGGAGAGGGTACTGACCCGCTGCTCCAGGTCCACCACCTCGATCACACCGTCGCGCACCTCCAGGTCCAGATTGCTGAGCGGCAACCCGACTACCCCGACACGCCCCAAGGAGGGCTGCTGTGTGGTCGAGTCCACCGGCCGCACAGTCCACCGTACCCTCGGCTGATCAATCACGGTGTGGCCAAAAGACCCACGCCCCGTAAGGAATGACGTCAGATGCGGTTTGGCCTTGATTCCCTTGATTGTCACCTCGGTCACACCCAGCGTATCCTGAAACGTCAGGTCCTTGATATGCACGCCACTAAACCACCCCAAGGACCATTGCCCCACATTGGCACGTCCTGACAAGGACTGATTAACGCGGGCCAGTATATAGTGACGACAGGGTGAAGTCGACAGAATGGAGGGCAGACTGCTGACTGCCAACAACAGAAGAAACAGACCGATCGAGACGATCCAAATCCATTTCTTTCGGCGTGCAATACGTTTCTTTCGTCTCATGCTAGGTCCTCTCTAAGGGAGTCTCAAACCTTGGAAAAGATCATTAATTGTTGTCAGACCCATTTACTACTTCGGTGCATACCCCAGAGTTGCACACTTATTTCTATCTTTATAAGGCTTTTTTCTGTCGCTGGTTTCGAATTTTCTGGCTTTTCATCCAACGGCCAGACAGAAAAACACATGGCCCAATACGGCCATGAGGCTCGTTCAGTATGCGACGGAGTGGGTGGGACAACAGAAAGGGGGCCACCGTGCTCAAGCCACGTGACCCTGTTTACGCATTTACACTATTAAAATGCTGGATGTCGTGTGCCTGCCAAGGTGTAGGATTGCCGCGAGGTGCCAGTGTGAAGGATGCAGAAATCAACGGTCAGATCCCGGACATGCCGTGTGTCCACCCAGGCGTTTTCTTTGCTGGTGCCCCCCCCCAACAGAATCACGGAAACACCACACTAATCCAACAGGATTTCGTCAGACTTGTGCTTGACCATATGATCCACCTTTTCCACGTAGGATTTGGTCAGATCGTCCATGTGTTTCTTACCACCCTTGAGATCATCCTCTGTGATGATGCTGTCTTTTTCTTCCTTCTCAAGGTGCTTATTGGCATCACGGCGGACATTTCTCACACTGACCTTGGCATTTTCACCGGTTTGTTTGGCCTGATTGACCAACTGCTTACGTCGTTCCTCACTCAAGGGCGGGATGCTTAAACGAATGAATTTACCTTCAATAATGGGCGCAATACTGAGGTCACTGCTTTTAATCGCCTTTTCAATGCCCTGCAACGCGCCTGCGTCAAAAGGCTTGATCATAATGGCATCAGCCTGAGGCGTGGCCAGTGAGGCCAGTTGTTTTATAGGCGTGAGTGTACCATAGTAGTCAACTTTGATATTGTCTACCAGGGCGGTGGAGGCTCTGCCTGTTCGAAATCCCTTTAGCTCGTCCTGCAAAACAGCCACGGCCTTTTCCATTTTCGATTTACTTTCAGACGTAATTGCGTCAACAGACATAACAACTCCTCTTTCTTATTCAGTGCGAACCTGCTTAACACCTAAAACCTAAAACTTAAAACCGGTTGCTTACTTCACCAAAGTGCCAACGGTTTCACCGCAAATGGCTTTGGCCATGTTCCCTTGTTCGAAAATGTTCAGCACAATCAAAGGCACGTGGTTTTCACGGCACAGGCTGATGGCCGAGTGATCCATGACCTTGAGATTCTTCTTGAGTACATCTTCATAGCTCAGCGTATCAAACAGCTTGGCATCTTTATTCGTCATGGGATCGCTGTCGTACACACCATCAACTTTTGTCGCCTTGACCAAGAGATCCACATCCAGCTCTGAGGCCCTTAACGCAGCACAGGTATCTGTGGTGAAGAAAGGATTGCCAGTACCCCCAGCCAGAATAACCACACGTCCCCTTTCCAGATGACGAATGGCTCGTCTGCGAATAAACTTCTCGCAGAGCGCTGAAACTTCGATTGCACTGAGAACTCGCGTAGGCTGTCCCATCTTCTCGAGAGTTTCCTGCAAGGCACAGGCATTGATAATCGTGGCAAGCATGCCCATATAGTCCGCTGAATTTCGAGGTATCCTGCTGGACTTTGAGAATGCCTCTCCCCGAAGAATATTACCAGCCCCCACAACCAGACAAACCTGTGGCCCAAGTGTGCATATTTCCATCACACGTTGGGCCACCGATTCCAAAGCCGCTCCACTAATCCCGGAACCGCCACGTTCACACAGGCTTTCACCTGATAACTTCAATAAAATGCGTTTGTACTGACTCTTGGCCATCAATCCCTCGTTCAAAGAAACCTATACGTTCGAATTCTAAACAACTGATTCAGAAAAACAGTTGGTTGTTTCCTTTTCCATGGTTTTGCCATAGATAGACAGCCTCAAATACGCACTAAATGCAATTATTGGCCGACTTCAAATCTGACAAATTGAACCAGCTTCGCTTCGCCACCACCTTGTTTGGCAGCATCAGCCAAGGCCTGCTCCACGTTTTTTTTGTCATCTTTGACAAAAGGCTGCTGAAGCAGGCAATTGTCCGCGTAAAAACGACCCAGCTTGCCCTCAATAATCTTGCCGATGATCTGCGCAGGCTTATCCTTGACCTGCTCAGTATAAATCCGACGCTCTTTTTCAACGACCTCGGCATCAATACCACTCTTGTCCAGAGCCAGAGGTTTGATGGCAGAAATATGCATACAAATATCAGAGGCCATGGCCTTTACGACGTCTGCGTCAGCCACTGCGTCATCACTGGTCTCGATCTTGATCATGGCGCCAACCTTGCCATTAAAGTGGATATAGGTACTGATCAAACCAGCGCCATCCAATTTATACTTGGCATAGTTGCCCACTTCAGTTTTCTCGCCAGTCTGACTGACCAGATCCGTGATACATTCCTGAAAAGTCTTGCCATCCAGGCTTGTGGCCAGAACGGCGTCAACGCCCTCTGTCGCATCACATGCCATTGCATAATCAGACAAGCTTTTTGCCACAGCCACAAAACCTTCGCCCTTTGTCACAAAATCAGTTTCGCAACACAAGGTCGCCATGGCCACGGTTTTTCCGTCATCTGAGGTATTACAAACAACGAGACCTTCAGAAGCTTGACGTTCGGAACGTTTAGCCAAGGTTGCCATGCCCTTCTTACGAAGCAGCTCCATGGCCTGGTCCACATCACCCTCAGTTTCGCCCAATGCCCTCTTACAATCCATCATGCCTTGTCCGCTCATATTGCGAAGCTCCATAACGGATGCAGCTGTTATGTCAGCCATATCTATCAACTCCTAATCTGTATTCAACTCTGTCAAAATAATTGTACCATCTCCCCGGTCCACTTGCTCTAGGTAAGACAAGTATTACGAAACAGTCTGTTCGTCGGCCTCAGGTGCAGCCGGTGCCTCTGCTGTAGGAACCGCTGTAGGCTCAGGCGCAACGTCGGTCGCGGGAGCCACTTCAGGCTCAAGCGTCACTTCAGTCACAGAAGCCACTTCAGGCTCAGGCGTCACTTCAGTCGCAGGAGCCGCATTGGGCTCAACCGTTGCCACCACTGCAGGAGTCGCTGCTTCTTCACCATCAGCTCTGGCCAAAACGTGACGTGATCGACCACGTTTTGCAGTACCTGCGGTAGAAACATCAGGCTTCAAAGACATGAGGGTCTTGCCCACAACCACAGCATCTGCAAGTTCGGTCAAGATCAACTCAATTGCCTTGATAGAGTCGTCATTTGCAGGAATTGCCAGATCTACGGTATCAGGATCAGAGTCTGTATCTAAAATGCCAATCGTCGGAATACCCAGGCGTTTTGCTTCACGCAAGGCAAGATACTCCTTCTTGGCGTCAACCACCACTACGCAGCCCGGCAGGCGAGACATGCGACGCACACCGTCAAGGTTCGTAAAAATCTTGCGCATTTCACGTTTGAGACGCGAGGCTTGCTTTTTACTTTCTTTCTCAAGCGTACCAGCCTCTTCCATAGCTTCCAACTCTTCCAATCTCTGGAGCCTGGACCGCACCGTCCTGAAGTTAGTGAGCATGCCGCCCAACCAACGCTGAGAAATACAGTGCATCTGGCATTTGGCTGCTGCAGCTTCAACGGCCTTTTGCGCCTGACGTTTGGTGCCAACAAAAACGACATCACTTCCAGACGATACCAGTTCTGCGAGCAACTTCTTGGCGATGAGAACGCCCTTCAACGTTTGTTTCACGTCGATAATATGAATGTTGCCACGCTTTCCAAAAATATACGGAGCCATTTTTGGATTCCACCGGCTTGCGCCGTGTCCGAAATGTACCCCTGCGTTAACAAGTTCCCGTGCTAGCTCTTTGGCCACGAAATAACCTCCAAACAATTTAGAGTTAGTGTGAATTTACGCGCATACAATACGCGAAACTATAGATTATTAATAAGGTTAAGGCCTTATGTCAAGGGTTTTACCTCTTTTAGTGGGCAAAAATGTCATGACTGCAGATAGTCTTGCCTGCACGCCCCAAACCCTCTATCCTGTGAAGTCAGGCATCTCTATCACTTATATTCAGAGTAAGAGGGTATCTTGACCGCAATAAACAACCAGCCAAGATACCCTTTTCGTAGCCAAAACCAAATTTTTCGCAATACTTTAGCCAAGTGAAACACTTGGCCAAAGTGGTTCAGGGTTCACGTTTCCAGGTTCACAGTTGATCGAGTAACCAGTTTTATCTACTATAAACCGTGAACCTTTTTAGCCGTGAACCACACTTTTGCTTCGTCGTGCTAAAGTGTTGCAGTTTTTCTCAATACCAGATGTTGATTATGATGTTAGCCTCTGTCTTCTTGCCCTGAACATCACCCACAGTTACATTGGTACGTTTTATCGATACTGTAGGGTTTGTCTTGAGCCAGTCTGCGACCTGTTCGTCAACAAAACCCAAAGCACCTGGGTGAAGTTTCGTATAAAAGGTTTTCAGGCCCGTAATACGGGAGGAATCATCATACACGGCACGCTTTACCTGCTGTGAGACGGCGCGAGCTTGGGCTGCCACTGGCTTGGGAGCCGGCTTCTTCTGAGCCACTTGCGCTGGCCTGGGTGCGGCCTGTGGCCTGGGCGAACCATTCGTTCCCATGGTCAAGGGTTTACGAGAAACCGAAGGGACGGAAACGGGCGGATCGCTGTCATCAAATGGAATAGGCTTGTCCTGCTCTCGCTCTGGTGCTGGTGTTTGCCCGTCCTGGCCGTCGGAATTCAACAACTTATAGGTGTCCATGCTCTACCTCCTTCATTGTATAAGTAGAAACAAAAGAACTAAAAAAACGGGCTGATCATTCAGCCCATTTACTCTTAACCTTTATCGCTTTGCCCTGGCCCGATTGACAGGCTTGTCGGGCGGCACAGATCTGGTATCAAGTGATTCGGACTCTCGTGACGATCGCATTTTTTGCTCAGATAGAAGAACCTCATTCGGCTCAGAAACCGATTTCTTAGGTTCCAAAACTCGCTCAGCACCTTGCTCTTGTTCGGAAACTGGGACCTTCTCCTTTGTACCACCTAGAAATTCGCCCACAGACCCAATCAGTGCTTCGTGCAATTCCGCCGGCGCCTTTGGGGGCGCATGCTTCTTTCGCAAATACTCAACAACATCCTTATTGGGTACGCCATAGTTCGAAATCGTGGGCGTAATGATAAAAAGAATCTCCTTGGCTCGTTCTTCAAAATCCTTACTAGAGAATAGAATACCAATAATGGGCAGATCCTTCAAGAACGGAACGCCCCGAACCACAGAACGTTTTTCAACTTTTCTTAAACCGCCAATGATCATACTCTGACCCTGACGGATCCGGTTTTCTCCGTTTTGGATCATTCGCTCGGTAATGATCGGAATCTGCACAGCCCCCTCAGGTGTACTTTTTGATCCAATCTTTACAATGGTCTCCAAGCCAATATACCCGTCTGCAAACACGTGGGGGGTAATTTCCAGGGAATCCGTGACCCATTCATAATCAGTCACATTGTAAGGTTCCTGGGTGCGAGTGGTGACGACCTTTTGTATGGGCACCTTATCCCGGGCCTGGATCATGGCTTTTTGACCATTGACGACCTCCACAGAGGGATTCAGCAATATTTTTAAATATCCCCTGGATACCAACACATCCACCAGGGCACTAAATTCGTGGCCCGGTACACCCACCCTCTCAGAATAGCCAACTTTCAAACCAAGTTTGTTACGCGTGGGTTCTCGCAGCGAAGCGCCGGGAAATGCCGGGTAGGCTGTCGTGGTTCCATCAGCATTAACTGATTCCTTGCCTCCCAACGCAAAGCTGCCAAAGAGATTTTCAATCTTAACCGTGGTTTCCCAGTCCATGGTCACATCTGCATACAACTCAGACACCATACAGTCAATTCGAACTTGAATCGGGGGGACATCTATGCGCGCGAGAAATTCCAGGGCCATGAGGGCTTCATCCTTGGTCGTACATTCAATGATAAGCTGATTGATGGCAGAATTCATGGTAACGTTATAGCTCAGCTGCTCCTTCACGATGTCTGCAAGCTTGTCTACAGCATTATATTTGGAAAAGTAGAATAGCTTGATGCCGCTAGATGTGTCGAGAATTTCCGGGGGCCTCGTATAGATTTCAGGCACCTGGATGTTCGGATCTGGCACAGTTTCAATGCGGCTTAGATCCTTAATGATGCTCCGGGACTGCAATTCAGTGGGTTTTTCTGCGAAAAAATCACCGCAACCTCCAACAAAAACTACGCATATAAGCCCCACCCAAACCACGCGTGAGGTTAAAACACGAAATACTATTGTCATGAATCCACCAATAATCTTTATCTGTAATACTTTAGTGAAATGAAGCATCTCACCAAAGTGATTCACAGTTCACAGTTCACGGTTCCGGGTTCACAGTTGACCCAATAAACCAGTCTTTACGGCTACCAACCGTGAACCGTAAACTTGTTAACCGGGAACCACACTTTTGCTCCGATCAGCCAAAGTGTTACCTTTTATCTTATAGGGCATCGGCAATCAGGGGTAAGCACCATAAATTTATGAATGTATTGGATAATGTTGGCTCGTGTGATATGGTTCTCTTTCAGGGATCAGGGGGCAGGGATCAGGTGCTAGGTGCTAGGTGCTAGGTGTTAAGTTTTAGGTATTAAGTCTATGAGCAAAAAGAAGAAACAATTAATCAGTGTGGGCTTTGTGGCTTTGGGCTGCCCCAAGAATACGGTGGACAGTGAACGCATGCTTGCACAGATTGTGCAGGCCGGCATGGTGATCAGCCAGGATCCGGATCAGGCAGATGCCGTGGTTATTAATACATGCGGATTTATTGAGCCAGCCAAGGCAGAATCAATTGACGTCATTCGACATGCATTGGACAAAAAACGCGAAGGACAGGTACAAAAAGTCCTAGTAGCAGGGTGTCTTTCGCAAAGGATGGGCGATGCGTTGCTTCAGGAAGTGCCGGGTATTGATGCTGTTATTGGGCTCGAACAGAGAGACCGTATCGCAGATATCATTCTTCAGGTGCTCAAGCAAGATCAACCAGAAGTATTCCTAGAACCTCAACTTAACCAACACCCACATGCTATCAGCGATGACAGCACACGTCTCCTCATCGGGCCTGCACACAGGGCTTACATCCGAATTAGCGAGGGGTGTGATCATAAATGCTCTTTCTGTACGATTCCATCTATTCGAGGCCCTTTCAGAAGCAAACCCGAAGCACAGATTCTTCAAGAGGCTTCTGAATTGATACAATCCGGCGTCAAAGAACTGAATGTCGTGGCTCAGGATACGACCAGCTACGAACGCGATCTGAAGAGCAAGGATGGCCTAGCGAACCTGCTTACCCAGCTCAATAGTCTGGAAAACCTGCCCTGGATTCGCCTGATGTATCTCTATCCTACTGGTGTCAGTGATTTTCTCATCAAAACGTTGGCCAGGAGTGACCAGATCCTCAAGTACCTGGACATTCCGATTCAGCACGCCAATGACCGCATTCTCAAGGCCATGCGAAGACCTGACAAGCGAAGCCAACTGCGCCTACTTATTGAACGACTCAGACAGGCAATGCCCGATATTATCCTGCGTACCACCGTCATTGTGGGCTTTCCTGGTGAAACAGAGGAAGAATTCCAGGATCTACTCTCGTTTATTGAATGGGCCCAATTCGATGCGCTGGGCTGTTTTCCCTATTTCCGGGAATCTGGCACAGAAGCAGCCACACTGCCCGGTCAGATCGACACGTCGGTCAAACAGCAGCGTGTCGAGCAGCTCATGCTCACACAGCAAGCCATTGCCTTTGCCAAAAACGAGCAACGTGTGGGCGGCACACTCACCTGCCTGCTAGACGACATCGAGCCTGACGGCACTGGTATAGCCCGTTATTATGGCCAGGCCCCGGACATTGACAGTGTCTGCCTGATTGCCAACTGTAAGGTTGAACCAGGTGACTTCATCCAGGTCAGTGTCACTGGCACACAGGACTATGATCTGGTATGTGAACCATTGTGACCAAATTAAGAGTTGAACACTGTGGTTGACGCCTGTAAACTGCCTCATTATGATACGATTTATTCCCAATGCATTGACTGTGGGTCGCCTGTTTCTGAGCGTCATCTTTCTCTGGATGGTGCTCCGCAGCCCCCAGGCTGAACATGCGACACAGCTTCTGGATGGCGCATTCGTTTTGTTCCTGGTGGCTGCCATAACAGATGTCATTGACGGTCACATAGCTCGCCGCTTTAATGTGACCAGCAAATTTGGCAGGATCGTAGATCCCCTGGCGGACAAAGTTCTGGTATGCGGCGCATTTATTTGCTTCGCCTGGATTGGCCAACCGACACTCTTTAGCCTGTCCGCTAATGCACACCGCATTATTCACTGGACTGTCGTAGGGATTTTAGTGGCACGAGAGGTCTATGTGACCATCATCCGCCAGTGGGCCGAGTCAAAAGGCTTGAATTTCGCGGCCACTCGGTCCGGTAAGATTAAAATGTTTCTCCAGTCCTTTGCGATTGGCACTGTCTTGGTCAAGATGGCCCATGTCCCCGATCAAACATGGGGTTATTGGTTCACAAGTGGGGTGTTTCTTGTCATGGTGAGTGCCACAGTTTTCTCTGGCATTCGAGCAGGCCAGCGGTTATCCCAAGCCCGCCAAAACTCACAATGAATAAAACGCACGCAACGCCTAGACTCTACCACGAACCCCCATTTCAGCATAATAACAGCAATACACCTGTGAAATAAGACACATAAACTTTTTAAGTTGACCTGAACCAGGATCAAGCTAGACTGGTGCGATTAAAAACTAAGGAAGATTGTATATAGAAAAAGAGAGTAAAGGAGGCAACCAGTGCCCTACAATTGTGTGGTCTTAGTGAAGCAAGTCCCGGATACCAAACAGATATCCGGTAAAGTGATGAAAGATGACGGCACAGTAAATCGCGCTGCATTGCCGGCCATTTTTAATCCAGAGGACCTCAATGCCCTGGAACTGGCCCTGCAGATAAAGGATAAATTTGGCGGAACAGTCACAGCCGTAACCATGGGTTTGCCCACAGCAGCGAATGTATTGCGCCAATCCCTATTTCGCGGCGCAGACGATGCCGTGTTAATCACAGATCGTCGCTGCGCAGCCAGTGATACGTTGGCCACCAGCTATATTCTTAGCTGTGCGGTCAAAAAATTGGATTACGATATAGTCTTGTGTGGCAGGCAGGCCATTGATGGTGATACCGCTCAGGTTGGCCCACAATTGGCTGAAAAGCTGGGCATTCCTCAAATCAGTTATGTGGAAACACTCAAAGATATTGAAGACACTGAGTTGACCGTGCGTCGAAGTATTGGCAATGGCCATCAGGTTGTCAGGTGCAAGCTGCCAGTCCTGTTGACAGTACTGGACACAGCCAATGAACCCCGTGTCAACGCTGCCAAACAGATGATGAAACATAAAAAGGCCCTGACACCTATTGAAATCCAGCAAAAAGCCAAGTTTGAGCTGCCCGAAGCAGATGATGCAGCCCTGGGCGCCAAAGCCGAAGAAATCACGGAGACCCTGACAAAAACAGATTCTGTGATAAAGCAGTGGAATCTGGATGACATCGAAGCAGACCTGACCTGGTGCGGTGTGAGTGGATCACCCACCAAAGTGAATCGTATTCAAAGCGTGGTCCTGGCTGCCAAGGAAATCAGAGATGTGGCGCCCACGGAAAAGGACATCACAGACCTGATTCATGAAATGATAGAAGACAATACAATTGCATAACGCAGTGAGGCTGACATAATGATCAAAGTCAATCGAAATGGAGAGGTCTGGGTCTTTGCTGAGCAACACGCTGGCAAATTAGAGGACACACCTCTGGAACTGATGGGAAGGGCTCGCACCCTGGCCGACACCCTGGGTGTTCAAGTGGGCGCTGTCTTATTAGGGCACAATATCGATGGACTGGCTCAAAAACTGATCCTGTTCGGTGCAGATAAGATCTATCTGGTGAACCAGGAAGAACTCAAAGACTACCAAACCACCAGCTATACCAAAACCCTGTGCGAACTCATCGAAAAACACGAGCCGCAAATCGTGATATACGGCGCCACTGTCACCGGGCGTGATCTGGCACCCCGCATTGCCAGCGCTATGAAGGCCGGTTTAACAGCCGACTGCACAGACCTTAGAATCGGCGAGCACAAGATCAACAAAACAGGTGAGCGGCACGAAAACCTGTTACTTCAAATTCGCCCTGCCTTTGGCGGCAACATCATAGCGACCATTATCAATTATGACCGCTGGCCTCAGATGGCCACGGTGCGTGAAGGTGTTATGGTCATGCCCCTAGCTGACACGTCGCGTGTGGGTGAAATCGTTCATGAGAAGGTGACTCTCACCGCCGAAGACCTGCCCCTTGAAATCCTTGAAGAGCTCAAGACAGAACGCAAGGTCAATCTCAAAGCAGCCAATATTATAGTGGCTGGCGGTGCTGGCGTGGGCAGTCGCGACAACTTCCAGAACATCTGGGACCTGGCCAACTGCCTCGGAGGCGCCGTGGGCGCCACCCGTGCAGCCATCGACCTGGGGTATATTGATAATGACCACCAGATTGGCCAGACCGGCACCACAGTGCGTCCCAAGCTCTACATTGCAGCGGGTATCAGCGGTGCCATTCAACACCAGGCCGGTATGGATGAGAGCCAAAAAATCATTGCGATCAACACTGACCCTGAGGCGCCAATTTTTGGCTATGCCCACTACAAAATCGTAGGTGATCTAAATACGGTCATTCCTCTGATGATCAAGGCCATTCGGGAAAAAGTGTAAATCAAGGACAAGGATTTAGGCATTAGTCGCTAGTAATTAAAAAACTCAAAACTGGAACTCAATATGGCTAATTTTTATTCAGACAACCACGATATTCAATTCCTTTTGCAGCACATGGATGTCGGCAAACTGGCAGAATTAAACGAAGAAGGGTTCAAATTTGCCCAGGAATTTGATCATGCCCCATCCACCGCAGAAGAAGCCGTGACCAACTACGCCATGGTCCTCGAGGCCATGGGACAGCTCTGTGGCGATTTTATTGCCCCACGTGCCGAAGATGTTGACCGACAAGGCAACATCCTCAATGAAGATGGATCTGTCACACGGCCTCAAGGTCTGGTTGAGGCCATGGAAAAACTGGGGCAAGCCGAAGTCATGGGCATTACTTTGCCACATCGTTTTGGTGGCCTGAACTTCCCCAACCTCATTTATTCAATGACCATTGAAATCGTCTCCAGAGCAGATGCGGCCCTCATGAACCTGTTCGGTCTCCAAGGCATTGCTGAAACCATCAATTTCTTTGCCTCGGAAGAGATTAAGCAGGAATACCTGCATGACTTCTCCGACGGCAAGGTCACAGGTGCGATGGTACTGACTGAACCAGACGCCGGCTCTGACCTCCAGGCCTGTAAACTCCGTGCCTATCAGGACAAAGATGACAACTGGTATCTCCACGGTGTCAAACGATTCATCACCAACGGCTGTGCAGAAGTCCTGCTTGTACTCTCACGCAGTGAACCTGATCGAAAGGGCGGTCTCGGGCTAAGCTTGTTCGTGTGTGAACCAGGCCCCAAGGTACATATTCGACGACTGGAAGACAAACTCGGAATCCACGGATCACCCACCTGTGAAATATTTTTTGACCACACGCCCTGCCGATTAATTGGTGAACGAAAACGCGGTCTGGCCCCCTATGTAGCCAGCCTCATGAACGGCGCACGAATCGGCATCGCCGGACAGTCACTGGGCATTGCCGAGGCAGCCTATCAAGTCGCACGCGATTATGCTGCCAGCCGTAAACAATTCGGCGTGGCCATTGAAAAGCTGCCTGCAGTGCGTGACATGCTGATCAATATGAAGATCGACATTGAAGCCAGTCGAGCGCTGCTCTATGAAACCGGACGGACTGTTGACACAGAGCTGGGACTCCTCAAACTTTTGGAAACTCCCCCAGAGGACAAAGCCCAGGCCAAGGCCCTCAAGGCCGAGATCCGGAGGAATAAACGCCTGGCGGGTCTGTTGACCCCCATGAGCAAGTATTACTGTTCAGAAGTCAGCAATGCTGTGGCGTATGACGGTATCCAGGTGCTTGGCGGCAGTGGCTTTATGCGTGACTATGCCAGTGAACGCTTTGCCCGTGATGCCCGTATCACCACAATCTATGAAGGCACCAGCCAACTGCAGGTCGTCGCTGCTGTTCGTGGCGTATGTAATGGCACGGCTGAAAAATACTTCGTGAAGCTATCTGGTAAAGAATACGACCCGGCACTCCAGGACATGCTCAAACTCCTGGCCCAGGGCACAGAACAGATGCTCAAAGCTGTGGCCTACGTTAGGGGCATCAACGAAAAGTATATGGACCTCTTTGGCAGGCAGCTTGTAAACATCGCCATTGATCTGATCATCGGCTATCTCTTCTGTGATCAAGCCAGCACCAAGGTTGACATGCAGGTGCCTGTCTCGGGTGACACTGGCCATGTGGAAGAAGGAAGAACCGTTTCCATGAAGGAACGTAAAACCTTGGTGGCCAAACGCTTTATCACACGGAATGCCCCCAAGATCAACGCCCTGGCCGAAGAGATTTGCTCGGGCGATCAATCCACATTCAATGAATATGAATGTCTGGTCGGTCCCATCGTGGCTCAATAGCTAATTGCGTCATGTTATTCCCAGCCCACCTCTTCATTGAGGTGGGCTTTTTTTACAATGTCACTCAATAGGGTGGTAAGCTCATGTTAAAAGTAGTCATCTTTGATTTCGACGGTGTCATCGCAGACTCTGAAATTCTGCACTTCCGCGCATTCAATAGAATCCTGGCCCAATTTGACTTTCAAATTCAGAAACGAGACTACTACCAAAAGTATCTTGGCCTAACAGACAAAGACTGTTACAAAACCCTCATTCAGGAAGGCTATCTACCCGTCTCAGAGGACCAGGTCCCTGACTTGGTCGCTCAAAAGAAAGTGGTCTACAAACAATTCGCCGAATCTGATGGACATATTATCGACGGCGTACGATCCTTTCTGGGCCTGCTCAATCATCATGGCATTACCAAGGCCATCTGCTCTGGCGCCCTCGAAGCTGAAATTCAATTGACGCTTGCGCAAGCCGGACTAGAAAATGAGTTTGTGACCGTGGTGGCAGCAGACCACGTCTCTGTGGGAAAACCCGATCCCGAAGGGTACAACCTGACCCTCACCCAACTCCAAGAACTCGATCCCACGCTCACGACCAGTCAATGCATTGTGATTGAAGACTCCCACTGGGGTTTGGAGGCTGCCAAAGCAGCAGGCATGAAAACCATTGCAGTGACCAATTCTTACCCCGCAGAACAACTCAGCATGGCCGACAACATCGTCAGCAGCCTGGATTTGATCACGGTTGAGGATTTGGGTTAAGCGGTGTTTGTGACACGTTAATCTCTCAGAGGCCTGAAAGGTATTACCGTTTTACCGTTCGGCCCTTGCCAGGGGTGTACAATTCATCACAAAGAGAGCGGCCTTTTGGGCATCCAACGAAAGGTTCTTCATTTCAGCTTCAAGCGGCGCCTGCATCAAAGAGCCATATGCAACCAATAATTCACTGGGCACTAAACGTTCAGGCAACGTCATCATGGCCGTCACTGCCATGTCGCGTTTCTGCAACCTGACCTGCCTTTGAACCCACATCTGCTTGCCTATAATCATGACTGAAATCACCACCAGTAGAACCGCTGCCACGGCCTTTAGACGTCGAATATTGACAAAACGACCTGAATGGGCTGTCACTTTATTGCCATGCAACGACTTGAGAATGGTCTCATGAAACTGCGAACCCATCTCCCGTGTCACTTCGGGCATCTGTGTTTCGAGCAGATCGCCCACTCGAAGGTGAGTTTGGTAATAGGCCCGACAGGCATCACATGTGCGAAGATGCTTATCCAGGCGAGGTCCAGGCGACGTTTGGGAATCCACACAACACCCAATACACCATCTATATATCCAGCACACCATACATCACTCTTTTCTATAAACAGGTCAACAGTCTACTCTACTGGTTCACTCATCAACTCAGCCAACCGGGTTCTGCCCCGATGTAAGAGAACACGCACGTGAATACGTGACTTCTGCATCACCTCTGCAATCTGCGGCACATCCATTTGCTCTTTGTACCTCAGCCATAAAGCACTCGATTGCGATGCACTTAATGTGGATGCCATCGCCCAAACAGATGCCACATTATGCCGCCGCGCCACAATCTCAAAAGGCGATTTTTGCGGTTGCTCTACAATTTCAAGGGGTCTCTGTCTGACTTTCTTCTTCCGCAAATGGGACGTTCTGCAATTGTACGCAATCGTGTAAAGCCACGCCTTGAATGATCTCTCACAATTGAACTGTTCCATCTTGGTATACACAATCAGAAAAACATCCTGCACAATATCCTCTGCATCCTGAGTCACTGCCACATTGCTGCGTACAAATCGCAACAGATTGTTCGAGTGCCTGTGGACGATCTGCTCAAAACAGGCCTTGGAGCCCTGCACAGCTTGACCTATAAGATGTTCATCTGACAATTCATTCACAGCGTAACTCATCCGTCCGAATTCATGGCGTAACTCTCTGTATACTGCTAATTCTGCGTCTCTTTAAACTTCTGAATATGCGGTTTGAGGATAACCATTAGCTTCTCAACTGGGTAACGAAAGGAAAACTCCACGGTCTTATCCTCACTCTTCAAGGAACAGGCTTGTACCAGGGACTTCACTTGTGGCACCTGGGTTTCCTGAAATTGTACCATCGCCAGAATACCTCTGCCCATCACCTCTATCTGCCCTGCGGAGTCCGACGACTCGGTTTCCAACTCAAGCGTTGTATTGAAGAAACCATTCTTCTCACCCACCATAAAAGCCATCATACTGGACCGCTGTAACATGGCGGCATGGGCCTGGCCTTTGGTAAGATCCGCCAATTCTTCTGCACAGACCACCACAAAGGCGTTATCCGGAGCACGATTGAGTGCCCTAAAACGCTCAGTTCCCTTCACCGTGTCTGCTTTACCGGCCAGGACATTCAAGGCCATTTCTACAGTGGATCGGGTCTGGGACAGCACCAGAGTCTGGTCAGAAGCAAAACCCATGTATTGAATTTTCTGTTTGCCGTCATCCCCACCCCACTGATGAATCTGCCACTCACCCACTTCTATCTTTTCATAACGAGGGGTCATTACTGCCATGGAAATCAGCTTCTTGGGATTCATCTTCCCCTTCACCAGGGCCACGGCATGCTTGTCATCCCCATCTGCCCCATACAGGGTTATGCTATGAATATCGGAAATTAAATCCGATCCAAACAGCTGCTTCATGGCATCAATCTTTGCCCGAACGCCATTCGAATCGACAACCTGTTTGATCTGAGTGCCAAATTGAGACCCCCAAAAAGCCTGCGCATCCAAGTGGATCACCCATCTGGCCGAACTCGACACATCACCGGAATCCAGAGGCCCGGCCCAGGCTGAAGCAGCCCACAGAAAAATCAAACCAATCTTAAATAGCCGCATATCCATCGAATGTCCTTTCAAAACCATCGGTTTCATGCTTTTTACCCGTGCACGGCATATCCTTTACTTATACATACGCATGGCCCACGATTGGGTTACAGCCGTTGCCACAATTGGCCGCTGGTATTTTGCCACGCAGCTTACAGATTGCCCTGAAATGTAGGTCGGCCCCACTCGCCCGCTTTCTTGAAATGATGCAAAGCAGCCTCTGAATCCTTAAAATCTTCTTCTGTGAAGAGCAACTCTGTATTTCCGATCAAGACACGGTCACCCTCCGCCAAGAATCTCTCCTCTACAATTCTTTGGCCATTAACAAACACGCCATTACGACTATGCATATCTACGGCTGAGTACTTTGTCGATTCAGGATCATAGCAGATTTGAAGATGTTTACGCGACACCTGATCATCCAAGATCTGAATCAACAGCGACTCGGATCGCCCGAGCACATTAGTTCGGTGCCCCAAGGGATAATAGGTGCCTGTTGATTCTCCTGATGCTACAATCAATGAGGCCATGTTTTTCTCTCCATCTATCATTACCTTCCAGTCTATTGCCCAATCCACAAAACCGACGTGGGCAGATTGATCTCCATTGTACCGTACAGACTGATGGCGTCAATACGGCTTTCACCCTGGCCAGATGTGCCCACCTGAACCAAACGGGGACCAGGCAGGGGCATGGCACCATCACGATACAGATTCTCAGGTGACAAATCTTCTGGGGTTCTGGTCATTCTAAAACCTGTGATCCAAAGTGTGCCTTGTCCATCGGAGGTGACCCCAGTGACATGCTGGAGATTGCCGATTCTGATCTCATGTGTGGTCTCCAAGGGTCCTTCGGACAAGACGTCCTGGCGGTTATAACCGTACAGTAGAGATTCATTCGGCGTGACTTGATCAAATATACCAGAAGCAATATACAGGCGATCTGAATATGTGTCATAGCAGAGGCCCACTGGATTCTTGATAGGGTCAGGTAAGCGATCCAGAAAGTGTCGTTTCTCCAGTGTGCCATCGTTGTTGAACACCCACAGCATGTTACTGCCATTTTGATTGTAGGCATTTAACAGGTAGACTTGACCATTATCATCCACCTCAATCTCTCCAAAGCCTTGAAGGTTCGGGCTCTGACCACTGACTGAGACGAGATCCCGGTCGTAATATAATTGTTCAATGTTGTATCCCTGATCTGTCAATGACAGTTTGGCACCGGCCTGAAAAACTACACCATTGGAATCCTGAACAATCACAGGCACGACATACACTGAATCATCGTAAAATGAGGCATCTCGCAAGGGACGCCCTCGTAACGCATAATCCACATCCTTTTCAATACCCAACGTCACTGTCATACCATCGAAAGTCCGCTGGCCTGGCCCCAAAACGACTTTGCCTGTCAATTGGCACAACCCCTTATCACTATCAAGGATTAGTACGTTGTCATCACCCTTGATGAGACGCATCTGTCCTTGATTGGAAGACAGTTTGTATACTTGAGAGGAGGCACTCTCACTGCCAAAGCCACACAAGATGTCTTCGTGTGATATGAATTCTATGTTGCCGAGGGAGGTACTGCCCTTGCCCAGGAACAATAGTTCACTGTAGCTCACAGCTTCAGGAGCAGCCATGGGCACCATCATACCGAAAGTCTTGGCCATGACATTAGCCGAAGCAGACATATTCTCCCAAGCCAAGGGGATGGCGCAAAGGTTCATTGCATCAAGTGAACCAGCGCGTCCCAGGAGATCTGCCCAGTTCAAGATTTCACTGACATCGGTATAGCCATTGCGACTGTACCCGCGGTCTATGCACGACAAGGGACTGGTCTGGGGCGTATTGCTGTCCACTGACCGACCACAACCTGCACCCACCAGCGTGTAGTCTTCCGGGCTGACAAAACCATCACCCGTCAGGTCCAGACAAATATTCAAACACATGCTGGATAGAGTCAGACCTTGAGCATAGGCCCCTCCCTGCGTAGCATCCCCTTCAGCCATGACCACGGCCATGCTC
>CAZBTJ010000063.1:0-29296 GCA_964494325.1 uncultured Pirellulales bacterium | reverse complement strand
AAAGCCCTGTGGTGTACAGTTTTTGGTTTTCAGTTTTTAGCAAAACGCGTTTTTCCTGCTGTAAACGGCCTACTGAAAACTGAAAACTTGAAGTTTGCAAAACTTCAGTTACTGATACATTTTAAAGCGTGGAATCCCTGGTGGTTCCCACGCTTTTTTTTGTTTCCGGGATGACCTTTCGCTTTTGTGGCTTGAATGTCATATTAACCCAAAACTAACAAACCGTTATCACGCCTCTAATGTCATATCCGTATAATCCCTGTGTAAAGCAAGTGATCTCTGAACCATAGTGTCAGCTGACTCTTGTTCTTTCGGTTCGATGGGGCTGGTAAAAAACAGGCCGAACATTCATGTGTCCGGCCTGTTTATGAGTCTTGGTTTGTTGGATTCTACTATACTGGCGTACCGAGCAGTTTTTGCATTTCTTTAACCTTCTCGTCGAGCAGGTCTTGGGTTTTCGCCTCGATGTTGAGACGAAGGAAGGGCTCGGTGTTGCTGGGGCGACAGTTGAACCACCAATCCTTGAAGTCTACAGTGACACCGTCAAGGGTGTCGACCTTGCCTTCATTGTAGACCCTGGCTAGTTCGTCCATTTTGCCTTGTTTGTCTTCCACTTGGAAATTGAGCTCACCTGTGCTTGCGAAGCGGCGTAGCGGCTTGATCAGTTCGCTAATGGGTTTGTCTGCCTTGCTCACAATATTTAGGATGTGGACCAGCGTGATCAAGCCGGAGTCTGCACAGAAGTTTTCCTCGTAGTAGAAATGACCTGACAATTCCCCACCAAATATGGCATGGGAGTCGCGCATGGCTTTCTTGAGGTACGAATGACCTACACGCTCTCTTCGGGGAGTACCTTCGTTTTTAATAATCTCTTCTGAGACCACACGGCTGCTTCGGAGGTCATAAACCACCGCAGATTTGGGTTTGCGTTCAAGGAAGTAAGGCACCATCAAAGCGGTCATGAGGTCGCATCCCACGGTACGGCCCTGTTCGTCCACCATCATGAGTCGATCTGCATCGCCGTCAAAGCACAGGCCAAAGTCACATTCTTTCTCACGCACTGTGGCTTTGAGCTCTGCCAGGTTTTCTTCGACCAGGGGATTGGGTTCGTGTTTAAAGGTACCGTCGTGCTTGAAGTTGATTTCAATCAGTTCGACAGGCAGGTCGCCAAACACCAAGGGCACCATCTTGCCTGCCATGCCATTTGAGGCATCCACGGCAATCTTGAGCTTTCTCAGGTTAGGTGTGAGAAAACGAAGGACATGACGTTTATAGTCTTCGAGCAGGTCTACGGTCTCCAATTTGCCCGTGGGATTGCCTTTGGTGTGGAGCAGGGAGGTTGCCAGATGTTTGATGTCACTAAGACCCGTATCAATGCCAATGGGGGTGGCGTGTACGCCTGAGACCTTGAATCCATTATATTTGGCAGGATTATGAGAGGCTGTGACCTGGATACCGCCACAGGTGTTGTAATGATTGATGGCAAAATAGATTTGAGGTGTGTCAATCATGCCAATGTCAATGACATTGACACCGGCACAGCGAATCCCGTCAATCAGATTGGCTGTCAAAGATGGGCTGTGGGATCTCATATCGTGGCCGACGCATAGAGTTTGCGAATAGGCCTGGCCTTTGTCAAAGCCGCGAATCAGAGACGGTAGAAAACGCGCTGCGGCATTGCCGATTTTCCACGCATCTTCTTCATCAAATTGCTCCTTGTACACGCCTCTGATGTCGTACGCTTTAAAAATAGCTGGGTCCATTAAAAATCTCCAAAATGTCAAAACTGGGTCATTGCTGCGCGAGTCCACGCGTAGAATGCGTAAAAAAACCGGCTTGTTTCTACACGACCCATGACCATATGTCAACCTTCGACAGGCTTGGCATGGGGAGATAAATATGGCTAGAATCAGCCAAACCCCGCTTTGAGCTTGCAAATCGCAGTGCTTGTCCCAATAATGGCCCGAATTGTGGGTTTTATAGCAGGGTGGCTGCTATACCGTACAAGGATTATACGGAAGAACAGGACTGTGGATTTAGGGCAAGATCAGGCCATTCGAGCGATTTGTGCTCAGATCAGAAACAAGTCCTCTGAGATTGTGGGCATACAGGGAACTTGGGGCTCATTTGGACCTTTTCTGGTATCTTTTCTCTTTGAAGAGATCTCCAGGCCCATACTGTACATTCGGCCTCAAATTGATGAAGCACACAAGGCATTAGATGATTTGTTGACATTTGGCACCCAATCCGTGGATTGCCTGCCAGCGTGGGAGGGCGAGGAAGACTACGCAGACGCCACAGATGAGATTCGGGCGGCACGCCTGGCCCTCGCCATGAAGCTGGCTGGAAAACGGACCCACACTGTAATTTGTGCGTCCATTCAGGCCCTGTGTCAACCTGTTCCCAAGATTGAGAGCCTGACGTCCGGTGCCTTGACACTTCAAGCGAATCGAGACATTGAACCGGATCAGGCTGCCCAGTGGCTTGTGGACAATGGATTTGAACCTGTAGATCGTATTGATGTGCCAGGCCAGTTTGCCAGACGGGGTGGTATCTTGGATATCTTTGCCCCGGTGACTGCCGGGTACGAGGGGACTGACCAGGAACCTGTGGCATTGCGTGTGGAATTCTTTGGCGACACGGTTGAGAGTGTTCGCCGCATCAACCTGGATACACACCGGTCCGCAGAGGCCATTGATGTCATCCAAATTGTATCGGCCACCGCAGGCACAGGCTCTATGGACAATGACCTGTTTGTGTCTCAGTTGCCCAAAGGCACATTGATTGTTTTTGAGGAACCGGCTGACTGCCAAGAGGTGGCCAAGGTCTTACTCGACCGTGTGGATGATCCTTTGCGTCTCTATCCCTGGCAATCGGTCCATGCCGCGTTGGCTAATTTTCAACAGGTCCATGTGGGGCGATTTTCCAGCACTGTGTCTGACCCCATCAAGGTGGATGTGCACAGTATTCAGCAGGTGCAGCACAAGGCTGTTTCCACCTGGGCAGGGCACAAAGAGGCCTTAGTCACCTTGATCCAGCGTGTCAAGACTGAAGATCTGACCGTTCAGCTATATTGCGAAAGTGCAGCGGAGCTGTCACGTGTTCAGGAGATTGTCCAGGAGATCGAGGGACAAGTGCCCAAGCAGCTCAAACTGATCAAGGGATTTTTGCATCAGGGTTTTGAGATTGTACCCCTTAAGTGTTTGTTCGTGAGTCACCATGAACTCTTCGGACAGAATGTGCTCCGGCGCAAGACGCGTCCCATTCGCATGGGGGTTCCAGTGGATTCCCTGGCCGACCTGCAAGCCGGGGATTATGTGGTTCATGCGGCCTATGGCATTGGCAAATTTGTGGGCACGGATATCATTGAAGAAAATGGGGCCAAGAGTGAATATTTGTCACTCGAATACGCGGACGCCGTGACAATCCATGTGTCCATCAGCAATATCACTCTCATCCAGAAATATATTGGCACCTCACCGAATCGTCCCAAGCTCAGCAAGGTGGGGTCCAAAAAGTGGCAAAAGCAAAAAGACAAGGTGGTCGAATCGGTGCGTGACCTGGCCGTGGAAATGCTTCAGGTGCAGGCTGTTCGAGAAGTCACCGGTGGCATTGTCTTTGAACCAGACAGCACTTGGCAACGAGAGTTTGAAGAATCCTTCCCCTACCAGGAGACTGCAGACCAGACCACGGCCATCGAGCAGATCAAGGGGGATATGCAGCGGTCCGTGGCCATGGACCGCTTGCTGTGCGGTGACGTGGGCTATGGCAAGACAGAAGTGGCCATGCGTGCCGCATTCAAGGCCGTGGAGAATGGCAAGCAGGTGGCTGTACTTGTGCCCACCACGGTGTTGTGTGTGCAGCATGGGCGCACCTTTACAGAACGATTTGCCGATTTCCCTATCTCCATCAATGTGCTCAACCGGTTCAAGTCTTCAGGCCAGTGCAAACAAATCCTGGCATGGACGCAGCAGGGCAAGGTGGATATCCTCATTGGCACACATCGACTGGTCAGCAAAGACGTGGCTTTCAAGGATCTGGGACTGCTCATCATTGATGAAGAGCAACGGTTTGGCGTGGAGCACAAAGAACGGCTCAAACGAATGCGTGTCGACGTGGACATCCTCACCATGAGTGCCACACCCATTCCGAGAACCCTGCACATGTCCATGCTGGGGCTTCGGGACATAAGCTCTCTGTCTACGCCGCCCCTGGATCGTCGCAGCGTGGTCACACGCATTGCACAATTCAACCATCAAACCATACGCAAGGCCATACTCCAGGAGTTGAATCGAGGCGGTCAGGTCTTTTATCTGCACAACCGTGTCAAGAGCATCGACAAGATGGCCATGGACATCCGCAAACTCATCAAGGACACAGATGCCAGGGTGCTGGTAGCGCACGGCCAGATGCCCAAGAGCGAGCTGGAGAATGCCATGATCCAGTTTGTCCGGGGCAAGATACAGGTGCTCGTGTGTACCACCATCATCGAATCCGGCCTTGACATTCCCAATGCCAACACCATCATCATTGACAATGCAGACCGCTTTGGCCTGGCAGAGCTGCATCAGTTGAGAGGACGTGTGGGACGTTACAGGCATCGAGCCTATGCGTATATGCTCCTGCCTGACAAGCGATCCATCAACCCGGTCGCTGCCAAACGCCTCAAGGCCATTGAAGAGTATTCTCATTTGGGCGCTGGCTTTAGGATTGCCCTGCGAGATCTGGAGATTCGGGGTGCAGGGAATATCCTAGGGGCCGAGCAGTCTGGCCACATCCAGCTCGTGGGGTATCAGATGTACTGTGAGATGCTGGCCGACGCCGTTCGAAAGCTCAAAAACGAACCCTTGATGCAGGTTCCCAAGGTCTCACTCGATCTTGGCTTCAGTACGTACATTCCCAAGGAATACATCCAGTCCGAGCGTCAGCGTATGGACGTGTATCGACGCATTGCCACCTGCCATACGCCCAAGGCCCTGTCCGACATGGCCGAAGAGTTGGCTGATGTGTACGGCGACGTCCCTGACCACGTAGACATTTTTCTGGACATGGCCCAAATTCGCCTTAAAGCAGGAGAGTATGGCATCACCAGCATTGCCGTCTCAAGAAAGAACCTGGTCTTCAGTTTCTCAGAAACGCCCAATGACCGGGTCAACAGCCTTTTCGCCAGAATCAACGGCCGAGTGCGAATTCCCAATCCCCGCACCATTGCCGTGGGTCTGTCCGACAACTACTTTGAACCGGCCACACTGATGAGTGTCCTGAGAAAGATGTTTACACCTGCGAGATTCAAGCAAAAGCCATCAGAATCCTAACTTCGAGCGTAATAATGCCATATTTCTTGCATTTTGCCGCTTGCATTCACGCAACCAACTGTGTAAACTACCCGAACCTCTTATGGAGAGGTGGCCGAGTGGCTGAAGGCAACGGTTTGCTAAACCGTCGTACGACCTTCAAGTTGTACCGCGGGTTCGAATCCCGCCCTCTCCGTTTAGAACCAAAGACTATGGGCGTCTCAGACTGATCTGAGACGCCCATGTTTTTTTGTATCAATGACTTACATTCCGCTACAATACCCTCATTGTGACATTCCAAATGTCCCTCTATACTGCCAGTCAGTGACATTGACTGCCTGTTGAGGTAAGCTGTATTAGGCAGTTTTTGTGGGAGTTTTTTTACCGTCGTGTTTGTGTCTTCTTTGAGTACGACGGTATTATGACTCTCCACTGTTTTTGACTCTCCTGTTGGCAACTTAGGTAAGACATCAAGAGCCGACCGTTGATCACTCAAGTAAGCGTGTGCATAACATTGCACGGTCTGTTATTTTCGAGGCATAATGATTGCACAGAGATCCGTGGAAAGATGATGATTCTGTTGCTGCTTGGGTCTGTTGGGATCAAGCGGTGATGCAAGACAATATAAAGAAGGGTTCAGTCCTGATAGTTGACTGAACCCTTCTTTTTTTTTCGGGACTCTCTTGCTATACCCGGATCACACGGCTATACGTATGCTTCGTTACTCCGACAACCTGGCTGTTCTCCACAGAATCGGTTGGTGAGGGCTCCCAGTGCCGCCCATAAGTGCGGTCACCTGAGAATCTCCAGAGCCGCCGTCATCATCGTCGGCAACAGCCAGTGCGATCCCAATGAAATGACCCTCTGAAGGAACTGTGTCCAGCAGGGTAGACCATGGGAGCTTCACTTCAACCCGATAGCCGTGATCAGTGACAACCACTGCAGAGTCCACACCTGTCATGGTATCCCTGGACTCACCGTTGAAATACCATTCAACCGGTGAAATGGTATCAGGCTTCCAGCTGAAACAATATTGATAATCATTAACTCCATCCGTGCCCCCAAACCCTGGGCCGCCTGATGTCTTGCTGCCGTCCGCATCAATAAATATCTCAATACGGTCATCGTCCCATCCATTCTCTGAGTCCTGTACCAAAGCCTCATCATTAACATCAATCAAGACATAGAGATTTTGGGTATCCAAAAGCAGCTGAATGGTTCCAGAACAGTCAAGTTTAGATTCCATTTCCAATCCGTTGCGATGGGCATCAATCGGATGGACCTGGTTCGCGTCCCAAAGAGCGTCAATTTGACCATCGATCACCGGGTTGGCGATCGCAGCCGGAATTTCAACGACTTGTGTCAGCAGCCGGATATCGTCCACATAGAGCTTACCAAGGGCACCAGCACCTTCAATGCCGATACTCAGACTCTTGACCTCTTTGAGTAGATCGGTCTCTAGAGTGGTGAGGTCAACATACATATGAACCCAGTACTCATTTTGAAGATTGTCGGCAAGCCCTGCGTATGGAATCTTGTCGTCGCCAATCTTGACATACATACTCCCGGTATTGGCTGACCACCCATAGAAATCTAGGGTCAGGGTTGTGATACCATTTGTAGTCCAATCCTGAGGTGTTTCAAATGTGCGTGTGGCTTCGGAATAGAGAATTCCATGCACATTATTATAGTGGATGGGCAGGGATTGAGCGCCTGTGTGAACAATCAGTGTTTCAGGCGAATAGTCGTTGCCAGGAGGAAAAGCGCCTACCAGGGCACCGTTTTCAGTCGGGTTTTCATAACCATCACGCCAGGTGTTGAAGATGCGACTGTCTTGCTCATTCGAATAGGATTCCATGTCATCGACGCGGATATAATCACTGGTTGAAAAGCTCCATACTGAGCCCTTGATGGCCTCACCCGTATTGTCTAGCCCGTCAATACGCCAGAAATACGTTGTCGAAAAATCGAGACTCGCATCATAGCTGTTCGCATCCTGTGCCGGACTGATCAGTAGAACGGAGTTGGCGTCCGCATCGTTCACATCATCAAGCGAAGTGCCTAAATAGACATTCTGTGTGACTGATGTTGCGCCCGGAATCCAAGTTAGGGTGGCATCATGGGGTGCATCAAACGCCCCTAGCAAAGGATATGGATTCGTTGCTTCCAAGACTTCCTCTCGTCCGCCAGGAGTGATCTCCACATACTCGCCTTCGTACAAATTGATGAAATCGAGCCATAAGGGAATTGGGCCACCTGAAGCTATGTCCAGCTTGCACACAGGCTGCGTACATTCACCAGTCGCAGTGTATTCGGCCCATTCTGTGGTCAGGTCAGCAGTTATTTCGCAGAAACTGGGCCCAGAATTGTCGTCGCCCTTCAGGAGCACTGTAATGTTTCGGGCTTCTGTGGCTTTGGCCCAGAAGCTGAGAGTGTAGGTTTCACCAACCGTCATGGGGATGGCTTTGTTAATCATATAGAAATGCCAATTAGTTTCGCCTTGAGGGTCGATTCGGCAGCTTCCTGAGCCGTCAACCGAGTCAGAAGAATCAATTGCAGCGGTGCTGCCGTCACCTTCGGCGGGATTCCAGGTGGCCCAGCTTGGTCCGGGGATAGGTTCATCCACTTCAAAGCTGGAGTTGTTGAGTAGGTTCTCAACCTGTGCGAAAGACACCTGTGGGATCATCACCAGGCCCACAACGATAAATGCCCATACCATTGTTCTGTTACACATTGACATTCCTCCAAAAAAGCCCGTTAGCATTCCTCAAATAACCTACGGTTAGGTTACTCCTACGATCATTATACTATACCTTAACAAAACAATGGATATGACTCAATAGTCTGCATGATACGGCATCCGAAATACAAAACAGCCTATAGTGTCAAGAATTGGCCTGAATGCGAGAAATCTCTAAGAAACCGAGGCGGTATCAAGGCATGGACACCCAAAAAGCACGGAAAGCGGGGCGGCCAACCAGTTTATTCCGACATTGCGATCGATGGGCGTGGTCTCTCCGCGAAATCGGCATATCTCGACGAGAAAGAGAATGGGGAGATCCAATTGGCGCCGCCAACCGGGTGGAGGGCGACTGAGATCTAAGCATGATGAGGCCCAGAAACGAGAAGTCTTGATTGGCTATGCCATTTTGAATAGGATGTTTGAAATCGGTGGGCCCATATCGTATCAGGTTTGCTAAATCTGTTCTCCACTGTGGACCTGAAGACACGCGCGTGCTCGACTATATCAGACATACGAATATTCTCGAGATCTTGTCTGTACATGAAATTCAAGGTTGCTCTTGAGAAATTTGACATGTACTTGGTAAGGATTTTCAAGTTGCTTGCCATTTTATGGGTGACCGATGGTTCGTCATGAATTATGGCCTTTTTCTCAGAGCAGATGCATTGGAAATTCAGGGTTTTTTAGGTGGTTCCATCCTGCCTCAACAGGTACAATCTCTGGTCGGTGGAAATCAATTTGCCTAATAATTAATTCCGAGAGGCTAACAAGATGACAAGAAAAAGGGCATTCATGAAAAGAAGAGAATTTATTAAGAAAACCGTCATTGGGACTGCCGGAATAACCATGGGGGGCATGGGGTTCAGTGCCAAGTCATATGCGTCAATCATGGGTGCCAACGAACGCATTAATGTGGCCGTGATTGGTATCCGTAACCAGGGTACTGTGCACATCAATAACTTTTGTGGGCTGAAAGATAGTCATCATGTTGTGGTGAAAACCCTCTGTGACACAGATGAGCTGCTATTTGGACCCGCGTCGAAGATCGTCACTCAAAAGACTGGGGTCAAGCCATCGACCCAATGGGATATGCATAGAGTACTAGATGACAAGGATATCCATGTCGTGTCCATTGCGACGCCGAATCACTGGCATGCACTGGCAACCATCTGGGCTTGTCAGGCAGGTAAACATGTGTACGTAGAAAAACCGGCTTCTCATAATATTTGGGAAGGACGGAAAATGGTGGAGGCCGCGCGCAAGTACAAGGTGAGAGTGCAGGTCGGATTCAATAACCGTTCGTCACACAACGTGATAGAGGCGATGAAATTCCTGCATGACGATGGGATCGGTGAGGTGTACATGGCCCGTGCCCTTTGTTTCAAAGCTCGCGATTCGTATGGCATGGGCAAAGACAGTCTGCCACCTGCCACGTTCCATTATGACCGTTGGTTAGGCCCCGCGCCGTATCGTCCTTATAACGAAAAACGCAGTCACTATCGTTGGCATTGGTATTGGGATACGGGGAACGGAGATACGGGTAACACCGGACCACATCAACTCGACCTAGCCCGTTGGGGTATGAATAAGAACGAACACCCGGTTTCAGTCTATTCTGCCGGTGGCATTTATGGTTTACATGAGAAGGAAGGTTCCTTGAACACCCGGACGCCTGGTAAGATGGTGTATGGCGGCGTAGAAACCTATGGCCGCGACAAGACGTCGCAGGAGACGCCCAATACGCAGACTGCCACATTCAAGTACAGGGATGGTAAGATGCTTGAGTTTGAAACCCGCGGCCGATATACCAATCATGAAGGCAGCCAGGGGCAGGAAGTCGGAAATATTTTCTATGGTACTGAAGGATGGCTCGAAATCAGTGGGTCTACATGGAAGGCGTTCCGTGGACGGGAAAGAGACCCTTTTGCCGGTTCAAAGGAAGGCCGAGGCCGAGAGGGCAATCATTGGCGCAATTTCATTGAGGCCGTACGCTCTGGCAAAGACGAGGACCTTCGCAGCGATATCCGCGAAGGCTTTTATTCAACCACGCTGCCTCATCTGGCGAACCTCTCTTATCGTCTTGGTCGACAGTTGAAGTTTGTGGGAGAGCATGAAAAGTTTGCCAAGGATTCTGAAGCAGATACCCTGCTGACGCGGGTGTACCGCGCGCCTTATATTGTCCCGAATCAAGTGTAAGGCAGCCTTCTATGAATAAATCAATTGTCTCGTTGATCAAGGGGTTCATGGCTCTCTTCGTTGTTGTGATGGCGATACAACCGGCGTTAAGCGCCTCTTCCGGGGAACCGCCGTTGGCGCCGGTCTATAACGTGCGGCTGCTTACGAACAGTACGCCCGATTTGACCGATATCAAAGGCTACCTGCATTCGATCACGTCACAGTTTGACATACCCCAGGACAAGGCCATCGCCATCTGGCGATGGTCGCAGCGACTGCGAAAGCAGGCATCCAATCCCGTGGAAAACGGGCACGAGGTGCTGGATCCGATCGTGCTTTTTAACAGCTACGGGTATTGCAATTGCGGTATTGTGTCCGGGTTGAACAACAGCCTGTGGCTGAACATGGGATGGAAAGCGCACTATGTGCAGTTGGGTGATCACACAGTCTGCGAGACGTCGTGGGATAAGAGGGAGACGTGGCACATGTTCGACGCCTTGATGAGTTTTTATTGTTTTAATGACCGGGGGCAGGTGGCCTCAGTCACGGAGATCGAAAAGAACCCGCGGTTTTATTTTGAAAACTTCGCGCCGGAGTGCGGCACTAATCCGGTGAAGGGGCCGGACGATCATCAGGGCTGGCGTCAGGCGTCAGATAACCCGGTGCAGTATCAACGGACGCTTGCCAATGGCTGGGATTCCTTTAAGGCCCCGAACAGCATCACAGGCGGCAATCTGTATGCGCAGTGGGGGCAGCGTTTCGTATTGAACCTGCGCCCCGGGGAGTATTACACACGATACTTCCATCACCTTGATGACAGCCTGCCTGGCGAACGTATGTTTCGTCCCCTGAAAAATGGCACAGATGTGGAGAATCAGCACGGACATCGCGGTCTCCGCGCCAACGGGTTTTGGCGATACGCACCCGACTTGCGAGGCGCGGGTGCTGCAGAGCTGGTGTATGACGCCCACAACGTGACCTGGGGTGACGCGAGGAAAGGGTATGCAGTGCGCGTCCGGAATCGCTCAAAGCCGGGCACTGTCGTGTTTCGCGTGTCAGCCGCGAATGTCGTGGCCTCCGCCAAGTTGTTTGTCAGCGCAAGCCGTGACACTGAACGTGATGGGGTGGCTGTCGAGGTCAGCACCACCGCGGGAATCACGTATGACCCGGTGTGGAAGGCCGATGGCACAGGGATTGCGAAATCCGCTGAGATTGATCTGATGCCGAAGGTGGCCGGGGCCACCGAGTATCTCGTCAGGGTGCAATTGTCGGGTGCTGGCGCGGGCTTGGAAGCGGCCGCCATTGAGACCGTGACACAGATCAACCGAGCCTCGTTGCCACGTCTTGTGCGCGGACCGAACCGCGTGCAGCTCACGCTGGGGCCGCAGGTCGAGACGATCCAGTTTCAGCCCTCCATCGTGGCCGGGAATCACAGTTTGACTGTCACAGAGGAACAATCCATTGATGTGGAGAAAACGATTGGCTTCTATAAACCCATCCTGCGTCCCGCCTTGAACAATACACCATGCTACGTGACGTGGAAGATTGAGACACCCACACCGATTATCGACTTAGACTATGGCGGGACTATTTGCGTGAAGACGGCCAGGGACCGAGTCACGCTGCAGCATTCATGGGACGGGAAGACCTTTGTCTCAGACTACGAAAAGACAGACGGATCGGAACCCTTTGACCTGATGATGTGTCTGAAAAATACATGCCCACCCATGTCATCTTCGAAAGAGACAGTGTGCCCGTGGCTACGATGGATCTCGGCAGGGTACAGTCTATTGCGGCTGTGCGTATCCACGCAGGCCAGGAACCCGGCTTTCATTTGGCTTATCCTGCCACCATGACTGTTGAAGTGTCACGCGACGGGACAAACTTCACCATGATCGCTCAGACAGAGCACAACCAGGTCTTCGATCCGCCCAGCGACTTTCAGCCGTGGGAAAATGACGACTCGCCGAAATATGCTGTGCTGCCCGCTGGCGGACGTCTTGCCTATGCGTATCGCGTTATCTTTGCCCGGCCTGAATATGCCCGCTATCTCCGCGTGACCTGCATCCCCCAGAAAGGTTGGGGACTGATCCTGTCTGAGATCCAGGCCTTCGACAGAGTGACCGTGGACACACATGTGCCGCCGCCGGTGGTCTTACCACGGTTGCTAAAGTTGCTTCATTGAGCCACCTATGCAAGAAGGAGAACGCCATGTTCAAACAGATTGGAGATCCTGCCCGGTTCATTTGTATGGGACTGTTGATTGTTGTGTGTTTCCTGGTACTACCGACCAACGCCAAAAATAAAGGATTCGTGACGATAGCAACCCTCGGTCCTTCGCCAATAACTCTCAAAATATCGACACTTAAATTTTGAAGTTTCAGAGTCCATCTGGTATCTTCAGGCAGTACGTTCCTAAGTATAGTCTTGTGGAAGGATTATGACAGAGTCTGTAGATCATCAAGTGTCTGGAAAACCTCGTCCCTGGTGGTGTTCTATCGGTCCGGCGTTGATTACGGCCTGTATGGTCTTTGGACCGGGCAGCCTGCTGGTCACCGCCAATGTGGGCGCCACGCATGGTTGCGAGCTCCTCTGGCTGCTCGTGCTGACCGGTGTTTTGATGGGTGCTTTCATGATCATGGCTGCGCGTATTGGCGTGGTGGGTGGGGCAAGTCCCTGTACGCTGGTGGCGCGGCATCTGAATCGGCCTGCGGCCGCGATCATAGGGCTGACGTTATTTCTGATCTGCGCGACCTTCCAGTTCGGTAATAACCTGGCCTTTGCTGCGGCAGCCGGTGCCCTTTTTTCGCGACAGGCGCCCTATTGGGCCATCCTGGTTTTGAACCTGGGGCTCGTCCTTTTTCTCTTCAAGGCGCGGAACGTCTACCGCCTGTTGGAACGCGGTATGAAGATCATGGTGGCTGTGATCTTGGTTTGCTTTGTGGCCAATCTCGTGGTCGCACGCCCGGATTTGTTGAGCATCTTGAAGGGGCTTGTGCCACACCTCCCGGCGGGTGTCTCCCTGCAGTGGCCTGCGAAGATCGATGGCGAGGTTCACGATCCCATGCTCCTGATTGCCTCCCTGCTGGGGACGACGTGTTCTGTGGGCGCGGCCCTGTTTCAGGGTAACCTGGTCAGGGAGAAGGGGTGGGGCCTTCAGGCATACCGACGGGGCACGACCGATGCCATGGCCGGGGTCGCGGTACTGACCTGCACCAGCGCGGTGATTATGATCACCACAGCTACGGTCATACCCGGCCAGGTGGCGACGCATGTGGGGATGCTGGCGCGTTCGCTCCAGCCGCTATTGGGTTCGCTGGCCTTTGTGATGTTCTGTTTGGGACTTCTCGCGGTATCTTTGAATCCGTTTGTCATCAACGCCATGTTGGGTGGCACGATTCTCGCCGATGGATTGGGCTTACCGGCCGGCATGGGCCAGCGTTGGCCCAAACGTTTTACCGTGCTCGTTCTGGCCATAGGCATGACCGTGGCCATGCTGGCGCTCAAGACAGGACAGAAACCCATTAAGCTCATTATCATGGGGCAGGCATTGACAGTTTTCGGCAATCCGTTGATGGCCGTGACCATCCTGTGGCTGGCGAACCAACGCGACATTATGGGTGAACACCGCAACGGGTGGGTGGCGAACACTCTGGGTGTGTTGGGCCTGGTGTTGGTCCTGTTCATGGCCATACGCGTCTTCTGTCTGGTGATACTGTATCTCACATGAAAACTGAAGAGCACGACCCAGATTTGCTCACTCAAAAAGGGAAGGATTCAAAGGATGGATATGACGGCACTTGACGAACCGGGGTTAGAGGCCATGCTCAGTCGGCCGACTGCCCAGGCCAAAGAGGTGGTAAGTGGCTTGTCCGGGGACATTGTGGTGCTGGGGGCGGGCGGTAAGATGGGACCGACCCTGGCCATGATGTTGCTTCAGGCCGCGCCGGACAAGACTGTATTTGCCGTGTCCCGTTTCAGTGACCCGGCTGTCAAGGCGCGTCTGGATCGGGCCGGCGTGACCACGATCCAGGCTGACCTCCTGGATGAATCGCAATACGCGCAGCTCCCACAGGTTGAGAACGTGTACTACCTGGCGGGTATGAAGTTTGGGACCTCAGGGAATCAACCTCTGACCTGGGCGCTGAACAGCTACCTGCCGGGGCGCATGGCCGAAGTTTACAGGAAAGCACGCCTGGTGATACTCTCCACCGGGAATGTGTATCCCTTTGTGACGTTGGCTAGTGGGGGATCGCAGGAAGACATGTCACCTGATCCCTGCGGGGAGTATGCCCAGTCCTGTCTGGGCCGGGAACGTGTGTGCCAATATTTTTCGCAGGTGAATCAGACCCCCATGACCCTCGTGCGTCTGAACTACGCCAATGAACCTCGCTACGGTATCATCGTGGATCTTATAGTCAAGGTCCTGCAGGAAAAACCGATCGACCTGGGCATCGCTGCGGTAAATTTGATCTGGCAGCGTGACGCCAACGACCATATTGCCCGGGCTATTACCCTAGCCCAGTCACCTGCTCGGATCCTCAATGTCACGGGGCCGGAGATCGTGAAGATCAGGGACCTGGCAGATCGCATTGGTTTAGTGCTAGGCAAGACGCCACAGTATACAGGTACAGAAGGAGAGGCCTGTTTGCTTTCGGATGCTTCTCTTTGTTTCAATAAGCTCGGTCTCCCGGCCACCTCTCTGGACGACATGGTGGCCACGATTGTCCCCTGGGTGGCTGTCGGCAAGGCAGTTTTGAATAAGCCCACAAAATACGAGGTCCAAGATGGCAAGTTCTGAGTTAACCAAAACCATGCTGCAAAGACTTCAGGCGGGCTGTGTGATTCCTGCCCATCCTCTGGCGTTGACCGAAGCGTTGAAAATAGACCATCGCCACCAACGCGCCTTGACACGTTACTACCTGGATGCCGGGGTAGGGGGGCTGGCTGTGGGCGTGCACACCACTCAATTTGCCATTCACGATCCCCAGGTCGGTCTTTACAAGCCGGTCCTGGAGCTGGCCGCTGAGACAGCGAAAGAACATGGCCGCCAGGGACAGGAAGCCCCGATCCTGATTGCCGGCATTGTCGGACCGACTGCCCAGGCCGTACAGGAAGCAGAACTGGCGCGTGAACTTGGCTACCACATCGGTCTTCTTTCACTCACGGCACTGGCCGGTCAGTCCAACCGGGCACTCATTGACCATGCCAGGCAGGTGGCAGAGGTTCTCCCCCTGATGGGATTCTATCTGCAACCTGCGATCAGCGGTATGGTGCTCGATCGATCGTTCTGGCAGGCCCTTGTCGAGATACCGGGGCTGGTGGCCATCAAGGTGGCCCCGTTTGATCGTTACAAAACCCTGGATGTCTTGCAGGCCGTGGCCGAGTCCGGCAGGGCGCAAGAACTGGCCCTGTACACGGGCAACGATGACACCATTATTCAGGATCTGCTCACAACGTATCAGTTCAAAGTCTCCGGGCGATCTGTGTCCCTTCGCATGAACGGGGGACTCCTGGGCCAGTGGGCCTGTTGGACACAGCAGGCCGTGAGGATCCTGCAGCGTATTGAGGCCGTCCATGCTCGACAGGCACCTATCCCGCCTGACCTGTTGAGCCTGGCCGGGCAACTGACTCTGGCCAATCGAGCGATTTTTGATGCGGATCATGGCTTTAGAGGATGCATTCCCGGTATCTCCTATGTGCTTCAGTGCCAGGGCCTGGTTCGCAATACGGCCACATTGGATCCGGGGGAGGCCCTGTCACCCGGGCAGACGCAGGCCATTGATCGGATCATCGAGGATTACCCGCAATTGACTGACCATGATTTTGTGCAGCAGAACCTTGACTGTTGGCTATCGCAATAGATTTTTAAATCCTTGGAGGATATGAGTATGTGTTTATTCGCGACATTAAGAGAGGATTTTCATCTGGGTCTGAGCCACTGGCTGGGGATTTCGGTTTTGGCTTTTATGATCTGCACTCCGGGGCTGTGGGCCGGAAATGTCCCCGTGGAAACACACCCGATTTACGATCAGTCCAATAGCATGCGCCAGTACCTGAATCGTGTCGCAGACGCATTGACGCACAATTCTCTGGCCGACATCCAGACATTGGATCAATGGCAACAGGCTCGGCCGGAACGCTATGCCCAGTATCTGGAGATGATGAGCCTTGAGAATGTTCCCGTGACAGAGCCGCGTTCCCCCCTGAATGTCAAGGTGGTGGGGACCCTGCAGAAATCAGGCTACCGCATTGAAAAGCTCCTGTACGAATCCCTGCCTCAACTCTACGTGCCAGCCAATCTCTATATCCCCGATGGCATTGAAAAACCGGTGCCTGCGATTCTCTATGTGTGCGGCCATGCGCGCACCCAGAAGGTTCGTTATCAAGCCCATGCCCGCCGGTTCGCGGAACTGGGCTTTGTGTGTCTGATCATTGAAACCATCCAGTGGGGGGAGGTTCAGGGCGATCACTGGGGCTGTTATGCACGCGGTTGGTTTCATTGGTACAGCCGGGGCTATACGCCTGGCGGTGTGGAACTGTGGAATGGCATGCGCGGTCTGGATCTCCTCTGTGCCCGGCCCGAGGTGGATGATGAGCGACTGGGTGTCACAGGCATCTCCGGCGGGGGGACCCAGACCTGGTACGTGGCTGCTGCAGATCCACGCATCAAGGCGGCTGCCGCAGTTTGCGGGACCACCACGGTGAATTCGCATGTGTTTCAGCGTACGATCGATGGGCATTGTGACTGCATGATGCCCATCAACACGTATCAACAGGACTTTCATGACCTGGGCGCGTTAATTGCCCCGCGTCCCTTCATGATTGCGTCGGCCAACCGTGACGGCCTCAATGCGATTGAAGCGGTGAGGGACGTCTATTTTCGCACAAAGGCCATCTACGAATTGTACGGCCAAGCCGATGATCTCCTGCTGGTGGAGACACCCGGGGGACACTCCTACCACAAAATCTCGCGTACCAGGATCTTTGCCTTCTTTCTCAAGCACCTCATGGACAAGAAGGTCCCTGCGTCCAGCATCGATGACGTGGACGAGTCCGAGTCGACCATGCTTGATGAAGCGGAGCTCCAGGTTTACACGGAGGGCGCGCCTTCAGACGATCGCACCAAATCCATACAGGACAGCTTCGTGACACTGGCAAGCCCACCGGATCTGCCCAATAGACAACGTCTGTCAACCCATCGCAAAAAGGTCTCTGCCTTCCTTCGTGAAAAGACCTTTGGCGCCTTCCCGGAGAATCCTGTGCCCCTGGCCCTGCGTCTGGAATTTAGAGCCCTGGACGGGGCCCCACAGGGACGCGAGACCTACAGCTTTGTGCCGGAACGCGGCTTCCGTCTCACAGCCGATGTGCGTTGGTCTTGCGATCCCCAGGAGGCCCATCCCCTGGTGCTGGTCTTGCGTAGTCCTGATGAACAGCGTTGGGACTCGGAGGGATTCATCTCGGGCCTGAAGGGGCCGTGGAACGTGGCCTATCTGGCGTGCCGTGGGATTGGTGAAACAGGCTGGTCTCCTGATTTGCAGTGGCATATCCGTCGTGCTGCAGCCTGGACCGGACGCACGGTGGCCTCCATGCGCGTCTACGACGTGCTGCGATGTGTGCAGATGCTGCGCAGCCTGGAGGGGGTGGGCCAGCAGAGAATTGTGATTGCTGCCCGAGGCGAGATGGGTGTGATTGCGGCCTATGCCGCCTTCTTGGACGAGGGGATTTCAGGTGTGTTGCTTCAGGATCCTCCTGCCACGCAGGATGCGGCCAGTCAACCGGATGGACGTGGGCCCGCTGTGGAGATGCTCAACTGTCTCAGGATCACGGATGTCCCACAGGTCGTCGGCCTGTTGTTTCCCCGGAGCGTGGCTGTGATGGGTAATGTCCCGAAGTCCTATGGCTGGGCCCAGGATCTTTACCGCAGCCTCGGCGCTGAGGATCGCTTTCAACGACCCCCGAGGATGGCGGACTGGACGCCCTAAATGGTGACATGTAGACTAACAGGAAAACTCTCATGACGAGGAACTATCACGGATCAGACATGTCCACTGCCTCCGGTATCCCCGGGACATGTGTATGCTGTACCAGGGCCAAAGCCAATCCGATCACTATCACCGAAGTAGATTCCCATGTTGAACGGGAGCCTCTACTTCGGCCCTTTGGATTCAAGGGCGGATACATGACTGAGATCTGGCAGAGCATGGCATTTATGCAGAGCGACAATGGCACCGGCAAGGTTGGCCTCTCTGTGCAGAGCATCCTGTGGTCGGATGCCCAGGTCTTTGCCTCGCATTCAGAGAGCGACGGTAATGCCCTGATGTATGCCCTGACTGAGCACGCCCTGAAAATTGCCAAGGGCCGGTCTTTTAATACGCCAGTGGACCTGTTGGACGACATTCTGGATGAGGTCTACGCCTATGGCAAGACACTCACAGAGAATCCGGATCTGAGAAAGACCTTTGCGCTCAATGCCCTGGTGGGTCTGGACAATGCCGCGTGGCTGCTCTATGCTCAGACGCACGCACTAAAGAACTTCGACGACATGATTCCCTGTACCTACAAACCCTCATTGTCACACCGCCACACACAGGTCGCCAGTATCCCGGCCATGGCGTACAGTGTGCCCATCAGCGAAATCAAGGAGGCTGTGGATCAGGGCACCTTCTTTATGAAAATCAAGATGGGCCAACCTGGCACGCAGGAAGACATGCTCGCCAAGGACATGACGCGCTTGTCTGACATCCACAAGGCGATTGGTCATGTGCGTACCGAATACACCAGAGACGGAAAACTGCCGTACTATCTTGACGTCAATGGCAGATATCTGGAGAAAGAGACGTTGATGACCCTATTGGATCACGCCGAAAAGATTGGCGCATTGGATCAAATCGCCATGATTGAAGAACCCTTCCCGGAAGAGGCCGATATCGATGTGGGCGGCCTGGGTGTGCGCATCGCAGCAGACGAGAGCGCCCATACGGATAAAGACGCGATCCAACGAATTGAGATGGGCTATTCTGCCATTGCACTCAAGGCCATCGCGAAAACACTCAGCATGACCCTGAAGATTGCGCAGGTCGCGCACGAGAGAAGTGTCCCCTGCTTTTGTGCTGATCTGACGGGCAATCCTATACTTGTGGATTGGAACAAGGCCGTGGCCGCTCGCCTGGCGCCCTTCCCGCATTTAGGCCTGGGACTCCTGGAAACCAATGGCCATCAGAACTATAAGCACTGGGAGACCATGGTTGGCTACCACCCTTGCGCTGGGGCGTCCTGGACCCAGACGGTTGACGGCGTATTCAACCTGACAGAAGAGTACTACCAAAAGAGCGGTGGTATCTTGACACCGTCGAGGCATTACGAACATATGTTTAAACACCGCAAGTAGACTTTTATGGAATTCTTCGCAGGAGACGTTATCATGACACAAGAAGAAAAGACGATCGCGCATACTCTGAGTGAGGCCGACTATGACGTGGGGTATCTGGGTAAGTGGCACCTGGCTTCGACCAGTAGGGTGCCAGGTCACAATGTTAATTACCGAGATCTACCGATACCGGTCGAGCGACGCGGCGGATACAAAGATTACTGGCTGGCCTCGGATGTACTGGAGTTTACCTCGCACAGTTACGATGGCCACCTGTTCGATGCGCAGGGGAAAAAACGAGAATTTACTGAGGGACGGTATCGTGTAGATGCCCAGACCGACTGGGCTATAGAGTACCTCAAGGAACGCGATCACAACAAGCCCTTCTTCCTGTTTCTATCTTACATTGAGCCCCATCATCAGAATGACCACAACTGCTTTGAGGGTCCCAAGGGGTCAAAAGACAAATTCGCCACCTACAGCGTGCCAGGGGATCTGGCCGGGACCGAGGGAGACTGGCGCAAGGAAATGCCGGATTACCTGGGCTGCTGCTGGAGTCTGGATCAAAATGTGGGACGGTTGATGGCCACGCTTGAGGAGATGGGCATGACGGAAAACACCCTTGTGGTTTACACGTGCGATCATGCGTGTCATTTCCGCACACGCAATAGTGAGTACAAGCGGTCCTGCCACGACAATGCGATTCGAACCCCTTTGATTGCGAGCGGGCCCGGCTTCACAGGCGGCAGGGTGGTCAAGGAGTTGGTCAGTCTCATTGACTTGCCACCCACGATTCTGGCGGCAGGCGGCGTTGAGACACCGGATCATATGGCAGGCAGAGCCATTCAGCCTCTGGCTGCAGGCAACGCCAGAGATTGGCCCGAGGAGGTGTTCGTGCAGATCAGCGAGTCGCAGGTGGGGCGAGCGATCCGAACGAAGAAGTGGAAGTATGCCGTGCGAGCCAAGGGCAAGAAGGGGGGCAGTGTGTCTGGCAGTGACAGCTATACGGAGGATTTTCTGTACGACCTGCAAAACGATCCCCACGAACGAAACAATCTTGTGGCTGACTCGCAATTCAAGGCCGTGCGTGCCAGATTGGCAGAGGTCTTGAAGCAACGTATGGTGGATGCCGGAGAAACCGAGCCAGAGATACACCCTTGGCAAGTACTATCGCCAGGGTTGACCCCGGTGGCACCATGAAAAGAACATTAGGCAATCACGTTTTTGTGCAGAGAATTTCCCTGTTTTCTGACCTTAGGATAATCACATGAATAAATTATGCTTATCTCTATTTCTAATTGGTTTTAGCACCACTCTTTTCGCGAAGACCAAAGTTATTCTTGATACTGATATGGGCTCGGATTGCGATGATGCGGGTGCCATGGCGGTTTTACACCAGCTTGCGAACAGAGGGGAAGTTGAGTTGTTGGGTGTCATTTTTAGCTCGGCAAAGAACAAGTTCGGGAGTGGTGTTTGTGATGCTATAAATACCTATTACGGCAAAGATAATTTACCCCTCGGGCAAAACAGTCATAATGATGTGGGAGATCCGCGAGATTTCTATTCAAAGCAGATCGCCACAAATACGGCATTGTATCATCACGATGTTGTTGATACATCCATGGATATGGTCTCAGCCTATAAATTGATGCTTAAAAAAGAGTCGGATCACAGTGTGACGATCATCACGATTGGTCATCCTATTGGCTTGGTTCACCTGATGAGAGATGATGAAGGGGCTCGTCTTGTAAAAAGGAAAGTGAGTCGATGGGTAGCCATGGGGGGTGGTGGTTGGAATTTGAGCAAAAATGGTATGGCCCAATACATGACAGAATTGTTGCAGAACTGGCCTTGTAAGCTATATCTCTCGAGTCATGGTGCGACAGTCATCACCGGTCACATTAAATTGCCGCATACCGCAACAAATAATCCTGTTCGCAAGGCCTATGAGGCATTCATTGGGAATTGTCTGATAACAGGCAGGCCGAGTTGGGACCCGATTGCCGTTTTGTTTGCGATACGCCCTCATTTATTTAAAATTGATAGCATGGGCTCCGTTGAGCAAATGAAAGACGAGACGGTCCATTGGAACAGTCAAATTAATAATCCTAACCACTCCAGGGTTCTCCCTGCCATTTCAGACACAGCCTTACGCGATATCATTGAGGGCTTGATGTCAGAACCACCGGACTCTGTGGCCCCTGTTGGATTATGGAAGCGATTCGAAGTGATGTATCACAATACTTCCTTCAGTGGTAATCCTTTTGATCTTATAGTCAAGGGGTCTTTTCTCAGTCCCTCTGGAAGGACCCTGCTACAACATGGTTTTTACGCGGGAGAAAACAACTGGAAAATCTACTTCATGCCGGATGAAGAAGGACTGTGGACCTACAAAACGCAGTCGTCTGATCCTGAATTGAACAAACAAGAAGGCCGTTTTTTTTGTGTGGCTTCAGAGTTGAAGGGGCCATTGACCTCTGAGAACAATCGCTGGGTACTAAAGGGCGAAGGGGGTGAGTTTCCTGTGATCTGGAATCCGCCCGTTCAAGATGGTTCGCATTGGGGATTCAGGGGGTGTAAGGGGTCTGATCCTCAAATTCAAAAGGCGCTTCAATTTGCTGACGAAACAATTGGAGCCCGATTGCTGGGATTTGGGGAGCTTTTGATTGTGCCCATTGACTGGGCGAAAAAGTGGCCCCAAAGCGCTGTGCCCTATGTCCAGGGAAAAGAAGGCGAACATTTCTATCTTCCTTTCTGGGATCAGCTCAATGCCAAACTGGATCGTGCTCGCGATCTTGACATGGGGGCTTACATCATGTTTTACAGTGACGATGCCCTTAAGCCAGACCATTTTGGGCTAACGCCTCGTTCGCAAAAAGAGCTCCGGTTTTTTCGCTATGCTGTTGCCAGATTGGCGTGTTATCCACATATCTTATGGGATAGTGGTATTGATATTGGCGAATATCGAGATACCCATTGGATCGATTGGTATGCCGAGTGGTTCAATCAGAATGATCCATGGCGTCATCCTGTTAGCAGTAGAAGTGGGGGTGGCAGCGGTGGTTCTATGCCGGAGTCAGGAACCTATTACAGTACAGGCGGTGCCAATCTTCCAACCCGGTCGCATTTGCTTGAGCTTTTAAAATTGCATGTCCCTATCGCTCAGACGGATCACTGGCGGCCTTTCATTAAAAGAGGTCACTGGACACACAAGAAAATTCGTATTGCTCATTGGCTCTGTGGGCTCTCTGGTGCACAGGCGCTTTACCCTGATTACAATCAAGGGTCCGTGAAGTATGACGAGGTGCTTCTGGCTGGGAAATACATTGGCTATGCAACCCATTTTTTCAGTGACCACCTGCGTGGAGATATTGGCATGCTGACGCCTCATGATGAACTTATCATCTCTGGGGGAAATGCCATCCTGAGCGCCATAGAAGGGTCTGAATATGTACTCTATGATCAGGACGGGGGTTCAGTCAAGGTCGATCTCTCAAGGCTATCTGGTGCTCTGACCGCAAGGTGGTACAATCCGAGAACAGGCGAATACTCCGTACAAAGCGTTGTCAAGGGGGGAGACACACAGATGTTCACTTCGCCCACAGTCAACCGTGATGACGACTGGGTCCTTCATATTTACAAATAATCGAAAACTTGGGCATGAACCAAACCCGAACCGCGTAAACGGGGGGAGATGAATGATCAGGACGGATCATTCATTCCCGGAGAGCCGTTCTCCCATGTGCTGGCACGCCAGACGCCCCCCTGGTCCAGGTCCGGGTCTATCATGGTTTCTCCCGGCACCAGGGAAAATCCGCGGCCATCGGGCGTTGTGGGCCAAGGCGCTCGATCATCATAGGTTACACTGAAAACCGTCTGGCCAAGGGGCTCTGACAGGGTCAAGGTTTCGCCATTGTTGCCCAGTTTGCCCGTGTAAACACCGTCTAGTGTTTGGCCTGGATAGAGGCTTTCAAAGGCCGTTGTGTTTCGGCCCAGCACAAAGAACTGTCCCGGTCCCAGACGCGTTCCATTTGGAAAGGTAAACTCAATCCCCGAACTGAACGTCAAGCCACCCAGATTGAGATCAACCGTTCCGGTGTTCTTGAGCTCCAGGAATTCCAGGTCTCCGCCTTCCCAGACCTCGAACCCCCTTGGATTGAACATGATCTCTGTGAGGGCCAACGGACCCAGGTCTTGAGGGGGAAACAGATCCACCAGGGCCAGGCCACTCCACTGGTTTCCACTGCGAATGCGGGCCTGAATCTGTGTTTGAGTCTCAATGGCCATGGGGCCTTCATACTGCCGTGCACTTGGGGACAGGACGCCGCCAGGGGCGCGTGGATCCTGGCCGTCTGTCGTGACATAGAGGGTTCCAGTGTCGGCCTGAACCACCCATTGAAATCCCTTCGGGACTGACCCTCCCCCATGATTGAAGGTGGGGGGTGACAGATAATTGCTATCGATCCAATCGGCCCGGGTCGTCAGCCAATCCTTCATCCGTTGAAGGCGGCTGAGCCATTCGGCCTCACTGGCCAGACCGTTGAGAAGGGCCTTGGCCGGCGTGATGTCCGCTATTTGATCGTCAATTACGGCGAGGATGCCCTCATTGCTCATGGGGCCGGCGCGAAGCGTCCACCATCGATCAATGTATCGCTGCTTGAAATCCGGATCTGCAAAAAGCCGGCCATACCAGAGTCGGTCAGAACGGTGCATCAGGGAGGTGGTGGCGCTGCCTGCGATGTAATAGGAACTCCAGTTATAGTCCCAGGCAGGTCCCATGCGCAGTTTGCCATCGTCGCCTTTCCAGGGAAACATGCTGATGAGCATGCCATCACCGTTCTTGGTCAGGACATTGAGAATGAAATAATCCACGAAGTCCAGATCGTCCAGGTATTGACGATAGCCCAGGACTGGATCTTTCCAAATGGCATTGTTGTAGAGGACGTCTTCAAATTCGGTGAACCAGTCTTCAATGGCCTTTCGCTGCGCGGGGTTGATGACATAGCCGTTGGGATTGTCAAAGTTGAGGAAGCCATTGCTCTGACGCGGAATGTCGTCGCCCTGGCCAGGTGAGTTCGCTGGGGTTTGCCCGAGGCGATTGGCCCCTGCGGTGTGAAAATACCAGGGTCGAATGGCCCCATTGATTGCCGGCCATTCTGTGTCAGGTTCGGCATCCATTCGGTTGATGTTGAGGAGCCAGCCCCCAGTCGAACCGTCTTGCGACAGACGCGCAAAGTCCAGGCGATCCTTTCCACGCGACACCTTTTCAATCAGCGCATACACGCCGCGCCGATCGGCCAGACTGAGGTCGCCGCCGTCTTCATTGACAAAGGCTTCCACCCATCGAAACCTCACGGAATACCTGTCGGTCTGGCCGCTGAGACCGTACACGAACGTATTAAAGAGCAGCGTCGGGTCCTTGTTGTTGTCGGGATCAGGAAAATAAAGGATCCAGTCCGAGTGAGGCGGGAGGTCCAGGGGCGACACGTTCAGCTCTTCATCGTCATCATCGACAGCCTCCACACTGTAGGGCTTCTGCCGCCACTGGGTCGAAAAGGCGCCGCGTCCCCGGATGCCAATACGGCTGAACATCTGGGGGGTATTGGCCAGGGAACTCATGCCGTTGATCCGCTCGAACGTCGCCCAGATGGCATCCTGACGCGGCAGTTGTCGAATTCCTGCCCCGTTGCCACTCCAACCCTTCTGGGGGATCGCACCGCTGTCAAAGTTCTCGATGACCAGGATCGGCAGGGAGGAACTGTACCGAGCCAGGTCCTGATTGACTCGAACATACTGTGCTTCCCTGGCCCGGCTGATCTGTCCGTCAACGAGGGTGACCGCGCGCAAACGAGTCGTGCCGTGAATCGAGATCGGGGCGGTGTAGACCTGTCCATTGTCCCCGTCAGGCGCTGATCCGTCGAGTGTGTAGAGCAAGGTGGCTTCCGGTTCGCTGGGGATTAACGTGACAGAAAAATCCTCGGTGAACAGGCCCGATGCATGGGAGAAGCCCACCGGTCCCGGAGGCGGGGGCGTGGCATCATTCCGCGCGCCCGGCGTGGGGCGGCCCATGAAGAGTTCAATGTGTATGTCCCCGCCTAGGATGCCATAGGAAATGTCTTCGGTCTGGGGGGGGTAGGACGGCGTAAAGCGGTGGACAATGGTCGGCCCCGGTCCGACCAGGGCCAGCGGTTCCCCGTCATTCTTCAAACGGAAATTGGCGTGAAGCGCCTGCGCTGAATCCGTTCGGTCTTTCCCTGAGGCAAACACCACCAGATATTCGTCAGCGCCCAATGCCAGGTCTGGGAAGGCCCATTTCAAGGGGGCCTCGTCATCATCGGTCAGATAGTATCCTGCCAGGTTGATCAACGTCGGTGTGGGGTTGTGTATCTCGATCCAACCTGTGAACTCCCCGTCTTCATCCGCCAGCGTGGAATCATCATCTGTCATAAACTCGGAGATGACAGGATGTGTGGCGGGTCGGACTATTTGAATGGAGGTCTCGGCCGTGGCTGTGTCAAAGGCATTGCTTGCCATCAGGGTAAAGGTGGTGGAGGCCTGAGCCTCGATCTCAACGCGCCCCGTGCCATGGTGGGTGAGATGCGTCATGTCACCTGGAAATGGGGCGATGAAGTAGGCCTCAGCATACTGTGTGTCCCATTGGAGCGTCACCGTTTCCCCTGGGCCCACAAATGTCTTGTCGCTCTTGAATCGATCGATCTCTGGCACAGGATTGACCTGGATCGTTGTGTTCGCTGAGACACTGCCCGCCTCATTGGACGCTGTCAGGGTATAGGTTGTGGTCTGTGTGGGCGAGACAATAAGAGTCGTGGCGTCTGTGATATCCACGCCATTAAGGGTGACTGTGATGGCCTCTGTCACGGACCAGTTCAGCGTGCTGGCGTTCGGGGTGAACACGGCCTCCGGTGTGGCGTGGAAGAAGTCCACCATGGGAGGATGGGTCACATCATTGTACGCGTCCGCATGTTTCAGAATAGCCGCTTCATCAATAATTTTATTGTAGACCGTGACACGATAAATCGTGCCGATCATGGCCTCTCCGTCACTGGGGTTCGCTCCCAGGTAACCCTGCCCGGTCGGCATGGCAAACCGGGCAGTCACGCCCGAGGTACTGCCCGCCACTGTGCCATTCATGTAGAGTGTCATGATGCTTTCACTGTCATCCCACACATACGCCATATGAACCGGGGCGGTCGGGGACGGTACGGCAGGCGAGAAGCGATAGTCGAGAACGCCCAATTCGGTGAACCCAAGTTGGCCGGTGTTGCTCCATTGCTCGTAACGAAGGTTGCTGCCCGCGTTGTTTCCCACGGCAAGGTATTTGCTCGCGCTGCCGGTCGTGGGGTCACCCTCCAGGATGAATTCCAGGGTGACGTCTCCGGACGTGTGGCCGAAGTTAAAGGGCGCCTTGTTGGCCCCGGTCAACACCACAGGAGACACCAGGGTCGCCAGGGTGGACAATCCCGCCATTTGATCTGCCTTGATGATCTCATCATAGGTTTGCAGGGAGGCCTGCGCCATGGCGGAACACAGCAGGGTTAACACCAAGACCCAGGCTGGAACGACTCTCTGGAGGCGGCGCGGTCTGGGATTGGTACAGGTCCCAAGACAGGCAAATGGCACATCGGTCACTGGACCTGACAGGCATGTGGATTTTGAAAGCATCTGAACAAGTATACACTTTTGGGGGCAGGCGGATCAAGGAGAAAGCCGTCCCAGGACCGCCATGGTGTGTGAGAATTCTTCCTGGCGAATTATGCGGCCACAGTATTTACATGCCAGTATTTCTCCCACAAATGGCTGGAATAAAGACTGGCCATTGCCATGATGGCTTCGGCGTTGTCTTTGTCCCACCTCATTCCTGCACCTTTGAGTCGCTTGGTAAGGCATTTGCAAAAAGATTCCGTGGGCCCTGAGCCTATGTCGTAGCCTTTCTGGAGGAAAGAGGGGTAATCCGTCATGGAAATGCGTTTGGCAATATACTCACGCAAATCGTGTAACTCTGCTTGGCCACGGTCACCGGACGCCTTGGTAGTAAACTTCCCGAGATGATCAAGCAGGACCAATGAGCCCTGAGTCTTGACAAGCACGTTCGATCTGTTTATACTCAAATACTGATTGTGAACGTCAGATATCAAGTGTCAAAATAGTATCAAATTAGCCCTGTTGACATCTGTCTCAGACTCATGCTTATTCGAGCTGCTGTGGGGAGCGTGTCAAGGGAAACCTTGTTTAGGGAGACCTATGCAGGAAGATCATTATAATAGCTTGCTTTCTTGTTCTTTTGAGGACAGATTGAACGGCGAGGATTCCCTCTTTTTAAACCCTGTAGCCCATAGCGTGGGATGTAGGCCCATACATACCGAAGCTTGGCCAAAAACGAGTCAGGCCTCTGAACGGCGAAGTTTCAAGGAAACGTTTATCTTTAATCCGAGTAAAAGATGAGGAAAGGGAGGTGAAAACAATAGCAGGTGTTTTTTTTCGGCTCTGTTCGGACTGTCGTGCAGAGTCAAAAAAAAGGTAGTTGAAGTCAATAGAGGTTAGTAGAAAACTGCTTTTTGTGGGGGCTATGAAGGAGATGAGATTATGAACAAAACGAAAAGTGCAATCATATTGCTAGCATTGGTTTTAGCGTGGTGCAGTCTGGTCCAAGCTCAATCTACCATCGTACTGCTGGAAGAGGATTTCGAAAGTTTGTCACTCGGTCCGAATGTGGATGAAGGCGTTGCTGGAGATGCCGTCTGGACAGACATCCCCTCGCCCGGTTGGATAAACGATGCAAATGGAGTTCCCGGTGTGGACGATCCGGCCACTGATGGTGTCACCGAGTGGGCCGGATGGGGTTTCGCTGATAAGGATTGGTGGGTAGAGACGGCTGGCGATCAAGACCGCTCGCAATTCGACTTGGGACAGGGTATCGTTGCGGTGGCCGATCCTGATGAGTGGGATGATGCGAGTCATCCAGGTCCTATGTCAGAAGATGCCTATGATGTTTGGCTCAGCACGCCTCCCATTGATCTGTCCGTATCCAAAGCCGGTACCGTGCAGCTTCAATTCGATTCGAGCTGGGTTCCGGAATTTGATGACAACTATCACCAGTCAGCGAGAGTGTCGGTCTCCTTCGATGGCGAGGAGCCGATCGAGCTGCTCCTGTGGGTATCTGAATCTGGCAACGCCAATTACAAAGAGTCTGCCACCAACGAAACCGTCACTCTTGATATAGACAATCCCGCCAATGCGTCGAGCATGGTTCTGACCTTTGGTTTGTTCGATGCTGGCAACGACTGGTGGTGGGCCATTGACAATATTGTTGTAAAGGCCGCGCAACGCGCCGACCGCGCCTATAATCCCAGCCCTCAAAATGAGTCAGATGAATTGGCCGCGAAGACGGTCCTGAGTTGGTCCCCTGGAGAGTACGTGGGTGGATTGTCACCCCAACATAAAGTCATTCTCAGCGACAACCTGGATGCTGTAGCCGATGGCAGCGCCGTGGTTTCTACTCAGGATGCCAACAGCCTTGATGCGGCTGGACTTCTCGAGTACAGCACGACCTACTATTGGCGTGTGGATGAGGCCAACCAAACCAGCGGTTGGGATGAGGGTAGCATCTGGAAATTTACCACCGAGCCCTATTCAATTCAGATAGCAGGCTCTGATATTATTGCCACGGCATCCAGTTTTTCGAATGAATTCTCA
>CAZBTJ010000062.1:0-29484 GCA_964494325.1 uncultured Pirellulales bacterium | reverse complement strand
GTTGAAGTAATGAGCCGCTGCCCGGACTAGATAAATCAAACGCCTTGCAACCAACTAACAACTAACAACCAGGCTCCCTTAATGCTCTGTCCCATCCGTTTGTCCGGCAGAACGGTGAACGATCCAAAGTAAGGTCTGCGGGACAGGCTTTTTTCTCTTGAACCGGACTATCCCTTGTGCTAGATTCAGGTCTGTTCATTGAAATAGAAATCTCTACCATTTGACTCAGGAGAACACCATGATTAGAGGTATGACGTTAGTCTTGATCGCTTTGTTTGCCTTTCCCGTGTTTGCTGCCGACGCCCCGAAAGTCGCTCCAGCAGAACCGCCCAATATGAAAAGTCTATTCAATGGGAAGGATCTGACTGGCTGGGATGGCGACCCCAGACTGTGGTCTGTCAAAGACGGCGTCATTCATGGAGAAACCACGCCAGACATCAAAGCCCAGGGCAATACATTTCTAGTCTGTCAAAACAAGCCTTTGAAGGATTTTGAACTGCGACTTTCATTTCGCTGCAATGCCACAAACAATTCAGGGATTCAATACAGATCCAAACATATCAGCAACGGCAACATACGTAACAAGTGGGTTGTGCGAGGCTATCAGCACGAAATTCGCAACCAAACCAAGTTGCCCAGCGTTTCCGGATTCATCTACGACGAAGGCGGCCGACGCGGTCGCGTCTGCCTGGTCGGTCAAAAGGCCATTTGGGGTACAGATGGCAAAAAGGAAGTCACTGACACGCTCATCACCGGGGATGAATTCAAAAAACTGATGAAACTCAACGATTGGAATGACGTGGTCATCATCGCAAAGGGCAACCACATCCGACACTACCTCAACAACCGCCTGATCCTGGACTTCACCGATGCTGACCCCAAACTGGCCTTGCTGGAAGGCATCGTTGCCTTTCAGTTGCATGCTGGCAAACCCATGTGGACAGAATTCAAAGATGTACGCGTCAAAAAATTAAAGAAAAAACGATAACTCTGAGCGCGATCGACAAGCCGCATACAAACCCCTCTTTTAACTGGACTTTTGCAAAAAGCCCTGTGGTATTCAGTTTTCAGTAGGCAGTATTCAGAAAAATGTGGTTTTTATGCTGTAAACTGTTATCTGAAAACTGAAAACTTGGAGTTTGCAAAACTCCAGTTTTAATACAAAAGAGGGGGGTTTTTCTAATTCCTGGAAATAAATCAGGCTCATAGCGTACACCTGAAGTACTCATCAACAGATCACACTCCATCAATCAACCACATCGAAAAACTTCCCTGCACCGAATCAGAGCATTCTCAAAAGGTGAAAAAGAGGATATCCGGACCAAGAAGCCAATGTGCAGGGCAGGCAATGTTTCAATTGACTATTCTTGACACGGTATTTACGATGATGTTAATGATGACACCTAAAGACAAAGCCAACCAGTTTCTAAAAGAAGAGCAGGCCTTTCGCTTGGGTTCGCTACTCACCGAATCATCCCATCCCAAGACGCAAACCCTCTCTCAAACGATTCAACAGGATACAGAGGCGGGTATTCGACTGCTTCAATCTGTGGACCAGGACATTGTTGAGCATTTGGAGACACTCTTTTCCCAGGACGGCTATGCCAAGCTGGTCAGCGCTCTATACACGGCAATGTCACAGGGCAAACGCATCTTCTTCACCGGCTGCGGTTCCACTGGCCGTTTGAGTATCCTGCTGGAGGCGGCCTGGCAAGAATTCTGGCAACAGGTCCCTGACCGGGCCATGGCAGATCGCTGTGTCAGTGTGATGGCAGGCGGTGACTTTGCGTTGATTAAATCGGTGGAAGGCTTTGAAGACTTTCCCAAGTTTGGACGTTATCAGCTGCGCGAGGCTGGCGTACACACCGGAGATGTGGTGGTCGCCATCACCGAAGGGGGAGAAACGCCCTTTGTGATTGGCACGGCCTGGGAAGGGATTGATGCCGGAGCCCATGTATTTTTCGTGTACAATAACCCCACAGACCTGCTTTGTAACCAGGTGGAACGGTCACGGGAGATACTCGAAGATCCACGCATCACCTCTCTCGACCTGACCACCGGGCCCATGGCCATTGCCGGTTCAACCCGTATGCAGGCCACCACGGCTGAGCTGTTGATCGTGGGGTCGGCCCTGGAAGCAGCCCTGCAACAGTGGCTACAAATAAGTGAAACCCTACCCGCACCCCAACAGACATTCCGGGATCTGATGCAGCAGCTCACAGTACCATCTTGTGTCACCACCCTGGCCCAAATCACAGAATTTGAAGAATCCATATACAGGCACCATGGCTTGATCACCTACACGGCCAACTGGGCCCTGTTGGACGTGCTGACCGACACCACTGAGCGGTCCCCGACTTTTATGATTCCCCCCTTTCGAAAAGATGACGACCCCAAGTCACCCCTGTCCTGGGCCTTCGCAAAAACGCCCTTGGCCAGTACAGAACAGGCGTGGCATCAGATGCTGCAGCGCCCTCCCCGAGGATTGACCTGGCAGCAAGAAGTCTACCGGCAACTAAACGCCCCCTTGGCCCTGCAGAATCAGCCCCCAGAGCTAAGCAACCAGACGCTTTATGGTTTCCTCATCGGCAATGAATGGGATGCAAACCGCACGAGCGCGGACATCAATGCACACATGGCCATTGGGTTCACGGATGAGATGCACAGTCTATATCCTTTTGGCACAAACTCTTTTCAACAGACTGCCATGCTCTCCGTAGGTGACAATCGTCTGTTCACTGGGAAACTTCCGGAAGTTCATTTCCATTTCCCTCTGGATCTGCCCGAGTCTCCTCTGCAACTATGGCGACATCTGGCCATTAAACTCATTCTCAACACAGTATCCACAGCCACTATGTGTCGCATGGAGCGTGTCCTGGGCAATGCCATGCTGTGGGTCTCGCCCAGCAATAAAAAACTCATCGATCGCGGCTGCCGACTCATTACTCAAGTGACAGGGTGCGTCTACAAAGAGGCCTGTGTCCGATTATTTCAAGCCCTAGACAAGGTGGAAGCCTTGCATGCTCAGGGTCAAGAAGTGGCATCGCCTGTGGCGATGGTGATTAAGGAGATGAATGCATGAACAAAACAACGAATATCTTCAAACTCATGCTGATTGGCATGGTGTGTTTGAGTCTCAACCAGGAAATTACTTGGGCTGACTCTCGCCCCAATATTGTCCTCATCATGGTTGACGACATGGGATTCGCAGATCTGGGCTGCTATGGCAGCGAGATCAACACGCCTCACCTGGACAAACTGGCCACCCAGGGACTCCGTTTCACTCAGTTTTATAACACGGCAAAATGTCACAGCTCGCGTGCCTCACTGCTGACCGGGTGTTACGCCGCGGAAGTGGGGGAAAGTGCGATCAGTCACTCAGTAACCCTGGCCGAGATACTCCAGAAGCAGGGATACACAACCCTGATGACGGGCAAGTGGCATTTGCATGAACATCCCATGGACCGAGGATTTGAGCGATATTTTGGCCACCTCAGTGGGGCCACCAATTATTTCAAGGGAGACGATACTTTCTATCTGGATCGTGAGAAATTCACAGTACCTGAAACCGGATTCTACACAACCAATGCCAACACGAACTATGCCATAGAGTTTCTAGATCAGGAGGTGACACCAGACAAACCGTTTTTTCTCTACATCGCCTACAATGCCCCGCACTACCCCCTGCATGCCCTGCCCAAGGATATTGAGAAATATCGTGGCACGTACATGAAAGGATGGGATGCCCTTCGCAAAGAACGCCACGCACGCCAGATCAAGATGGGCCTGGTAAAACCGGAGTGGGGATTGACACCCAGAGATGAAAATGTCCCCGCCTGGGATACCCTGTCACCGGAGAAAAAACGCGAAGAGGACCTGACCTTTGCCGTGTATGCCGCCATGATCGACCGCGTTGACCAGAACATGGGTCGCCTGATCTCCAAGCTGAACCAGATGGGCGTGGCTGACAATACGCTGGTGCTCTTTGTCAGTGACAACGGTGGCTGCCCATTCCAACGGACCAAAACACCGGACATCCCCCCAGGACCGGCCGACTCCTATTGGACGTATCACAAGGGCTGGGCCCAGGTCAGTAATGTGCCGTTTCGGCTCTATAAACAAAACCAGCACGAAGGCGGCATCTCGACGCCTCTGATCGCCTATTGGCCTGGCGTGGTCAAGGCCAACACCAAAACAGATCAACCTGGGCATCTCATTGATTTCATGGCCACGACCCTGGAGCTTTCCGGAGGCGTTTACCCCAAGACCAATCGAGGGCAATCCGTCAGGCCGCTGCGAGGCAAAAGTCTGGTCCCCATCCTCAAAGGCGGCCAACGTGAACCGCATGAAGCCATCTTTCTCAAGTATGGCAAGTACAAGGGTGTGCGTGCCAATCCCTGGAAAATTGCCTGGGAAAAAGGGCCCTGGGAACTATACAATATTGAGACAGATCGCTGCGAACAAAACAATGTGGCGGATCAACACCCCGAAATCCTCAAGAATCTGGTTAATCGTTATGAAGCCTGGGAAACAGAGGTCAAGGCCTTTTCAGATAAGCCCCAAAACAGGCAAAAGAAGAGACAGGCTCAAAAGAGTCCAAAGCGATAGCCGCAGAACGAATTAATGACAAAGCCATAACTGGACCTTTGACCACAGGAGTCTATTTAATGAGACATATCACCGGGTATATAATGATAGTACTGCTTAGCACCGGACTCACCGCTGTTACAGCAGAAACCTCGACAGGGGGCGAATATCATGTGGTCGAAACCATGGACATTGACACGGTGCCTTCCTGGTTCCCCGTGGGGTTTTCCCTGCTAACACAAGGAGAGGATCAATATGCAGCCTACTACAACAAGGCGCATCAGATGATAATAGCCCATCGTAAAATTGGCAATCGTATTTGGCAGAAAGCGCCGCTGCCCAGCAAGGTGGGCTGGGATAGCCACAACTACATTACCCTGGTAATCGACACAGCAGGAGACATTCATGTGTCAGGGAACATGCATGCAGGTCCTTTGGTTTATTTTCGCACGCGAATCCCGGGTGACATTACAAGCTTCAAAAAGCTGGCCATGACAGGCAAAGAAGAACAACGATGTACCTATCCGCGTTTCCTGCAGACCAAAGACAAGACCCTGCTGTACATGTACCGCTCTGGTGGCAGTGGTAATGGCCGACGATTCTACAACACATACAATCCTCAATCAAAAACATGGACACGCTTCTTTGACTCACCCCTTTTTGAGGGTGAGAGCAAGCGTAATGCCTACCCTCTGGGACCCCAATTGGGCCCCAAGGGATTCTATCATCTTCTATGGGTATGGCGTGACACCCCGGACTGTGCCACGAACCACCACCTGTCTTACGCCCGAAGTCAAGATCTCAAGCACTGGGAAACTGCAGATGGCCAACCGCTCAGACTCCCCTTCACGCTGGATCAGACCAAAACCTATGTGGATGCGGTTCCTTCTGGCGGTGGCCTCATAAACGGGGGCGAACGATTGGTCTTTGATACGCAGGGCCATCCCATTATTGCCTACCACAAACGTGACTCCAATGAATTCATGCAGATCTACGTGGCACAATGCCAACAAGGCCACTGGAACCCCACCGCGATTACCACCTGGGACAAGGAAATCCCCTTTAGTGGACGTGGTGCCATGCCATTTATCGGCATCAGACTGGGCGATGTTCGCATCCTGGACTCGGGCCTTTTGGTCATCGATTACCGACACCGTGATTATGGGTCAGGCCGTATAGTTCTCGATGAAAAGACGCTCAACCCCGTTAAGCAACAGGTGGAATTCCCACAAGACATCCCCAAGGCACTGTTCAAACCCACTATTGGGTTTGATGGAATCCGCGTGAAGCTTGCCCAGGATCAAGGCGACGCTGGTAACTCCAAGAGAAAATACATCCTTCGCTGGGAAACGCTTGCCCCCCACCATGATCTGCCAAGAGACCCGCCGCTCCCCCCAGCCAGCCTCTTAAAACTGGTGACACTGGAACGAAAGGAATAATCGACAACTGGGATGGATTCATCTCAAGCCACACTTGCCCAGACGGTTTTACAACGTTATAGTGATACAATCGAAAAAAAGAGGTTCAACAACCAAGGAAATACTTTGAACTCGGGCAATTTTTTGTATCTGTAAATCAAAAAAGGAATTCGGCAATGGCAAGCAAATTGAGTGACAAAACGCAGAGTGTAACCCAAAATGTCGGTATTTTCAGGCACTCCAGACGAGTGGCTTCGGTTTTGACGGCTCTTCTTGTGGCCCTGTTTTTATCCTGTGCCTCCTACCAAACCTATGAAGACCAGGCATTCGAAGAAAAGAATCCGAGAGACTGGGAAAATCCCGCCGTTTTTCAAATCAACAAGGAAGAGCCGCATGCCCACCTCTTCCCCTTTGCCAGTGAATCTCAGGCCCGTGAGAAAAATCAGTGGCAGTCGCCATTCGTGAAATCTCTGAACGGCACCTGGAAATTCCATCTATCCCAAAACCCCTCCAAGCGTCCAGCCTATTTCTTCAAGAATGACTATGACGTCAGACGCTGGGGCACCATCAAGGTGCCGGCCAACTGGGAAACAGAGGGGCATGATGTCCCAATCTACACCAACGTAAAGTATCCTCACAAGAAAACGCCTCCTAAGATTCAAACCCATTACAATCCCGTGGGTTCTTACAAACGATCCTTTACTGTACCAGCAAACTGGGACGGCAAAGAGGTTGTCCTCCATTTTGGCGGGGTCAGCTCAGCCATGTATGTGTGGGTCAATGAAACATGGGTGGGCTATAGCGAAGACAGCAAAACACCCGCAGAATTCAATATTACCTCGTATTTGAAGAAGGGCAACAATCAACTTGCCGTGGAAATCTATCGATGGAGTGACGCCTCCTACCTTGAAGATCAGGATTTTTGGCGGTTGAGCGGTATGACTCGGGACGTGTATCTCCGGGCGCAAAATCCTCAGCACATCCGGGACTTCCGCATTCACGCCCCTCTTGTCAATAATTATAAGGATGGCCAGCTGCAGCTCACTGTGGACGTGGCCAATACAACTGAAGACACCACGCCCGTCACGGTGACAGCCACCGTCTTCGATGGCAACCACAAAATCGCTGAGATCACGCAGCAAACAAAAGCCACAGGGCCCTCCATGACTCTCAAGCTTGACAAGACCATCGTCGCTGTAAAACCCTGGAGTGCGGAGACTCCAAATCTTTATGAACTGTTGATTCACCTCCGGGATGAAGCGGGCAAGACCATCGAAATCGTGCGCCAGGATGTGGGTTTCCGAACCGTTGAAATCGCTGATAAACAACTGAAAATAAATGGCAAGGCCGTCTACCTAAAGGGTGTCAATTTGCACGAACACCATGACGTGATGGGGCACGTGGTAGATGAAGCCACCATGCTCAAGGATATCCGGGTGATGAAGTCACACAACATCAATGCCGTGCGTACCTCCCATTATCCCCAACCCGAACGCTGGTATGAGTTGTGCAACCAATATGGCCTTTATCTGATTGATGAAGCCAATATAGAATCCCACGGCATGGGCTACGGCAAAGAATCTCTGGCCAAGGATGAAGCCTGGAAAGCAGCCCACCTGTATCGAACACGCAACATGTTCGAGCGTGACAAAAACCAACCCTCTATTATCATCTGGTCACTGGGCAATGAAGCGGGCAATGGTGTGAATTTCGAGGCGACCTATGACTATCTCAAGGAGATGGATAAGTCTCGCCCTGTGCAATATGAACGCGCAGGACTGGCACGAAATACCGACATCTTCTGCCCTATGTATGCCAGTATTGGCCGTATGGAAAAATACGCCCAGACCAATCCAGAACGACCGCTGATTCAATGTGAATATGCCCACGCCATGGGCAACAGTGTCGGCAATCTTCAGGACTATTGGGATGTGATAAAGAAATACGACAGCCTGCAGGGTGGCTTTATCTGGGACTGGGTGGATCAGGGCTTACTGACCACCAATGACGCCGGAGAGAAGTATTGGGCCTATGGCGGTGATTTTGGACCCGACAATGTCCCCTCAGACGGCAAGTTCTGTATGAACGGCCTGGTAAATCCTGTTCGCACGGCCAAGCCCCCCCTTCTGGAAGTTAAGAAGGTATATCAGTCTATTCAGTTTAAAGCCAAGGATCTGAAGACTGGCGTTGTTGCGATCAAGAACGAATATGATTTTATTAATCTGTCAGAATTTGACATCACCTGGAGAGTCCATGCTGACGGCAAAACACTCAACCAAGGCCAGATCACAAACCTGGATGTGACACCAGGCAACACCGCTGAGAGAACGCTGGATTACCACATAGCCCCCACGCCTGGCACCGAATACTTCCTCACATTTTCGGCCAATACGAAGGCCCAAAAAGGTTTGATACCTGCAGGGCATGAATGTGCCGCCGAGCAATTCAAGCTGCCCTTCTACCGGGACGCGGCACCCGTGAAAATGTCGGAGATGCCAGCACTTCGATTGTCCGACACGGATCAACAAGTCATAGTCACTGGCAATGGTTTTTCCGTCACCCTAGACAAAACCGCGGGCCTGCTGACCAGCATCAAGAAAAAACAAATCGAGACCCTGGAATCCGGCCCCATCCCTAATTTCTGGCGTGCCCCCATTGATAATGACTTTGGGAATAATCTGCATAAACGAAGTCGGATATGGCGTAAAGCTGGCGAACGTCGCCAAGTCGTCGACACCAAGGTGGTTCAAGTTTCCAAGAGCATGGTTCAGGTCACGCTGCTCTTCACCTTGCCAGACGAACAAAACACAAAGATTGCAGATTACACCTCTGTTTACCAGATCTTTGGTTCGGGTGAAATCATTGTGCATAACAATTTCATGATGACTGAGGGCAAGAAACCGGAGATACCCGTGTTCGGTATGAACCTGGTCATGCCTCGCCAGTTCTTCCATATGAGCTGGCTGGGTCGTGGTCCCCATGAATCCTACTGGGATCGCAAGACAAGTGCTTTTGTAGACCTCTATGAAGGCACCGTGGCTGATCAGTACTGGCCCTATCTCCGTCCGCAGGAAAATGGGAACAAAACTGATGTACGTTGGATGACCATGACCAATAGCAGAGGTTACGGCCTGCAGTTTTCAGGCATGCCATTGCTGTCTGTGAGTGCTCACCACAATGTCATGGAAGATTTTGAATCTCCCGAACGAACCGACGGGCGTCTGGCCGCAGGAGTCACAGCGATACGACGACACACCACGGATGTTAAACCCAGAAGCCTGACATCAGTTGACATTGATTACAAACAGATGGGTGTGGGCGGTGACAACAGCTGGGGTGCTTGGACGCATCCTGAGTATCGACTGAAAGAGCGATCCTATTCCTACGCCTTTAGGATCACAGTCATTGGCCCAGGCGACAATCCTTCAGACCTTGCCAAGCAAAAATATGTGGCCACAGGTCGATAGCAAAAACAATGCTTGACGGATAGGCTAATCCTCCTTCCTGACTCGACTTAATTCAGTCAGGAAGGAGGATTTTTTCTTTCAATATGGCCAAACAAAGGGCTATCCCCCCTTCACTTCAGATTTTTATACGTGAACCCTGTAACGTTTGACATTACAATCGCCTCTATAATGACGTACCCCATGAACTCATGATTGATTTATCCATGATTACAACTGTTATCATCACATTTTTAAATATGGAGTGCTACACATGAAACAAACAATATCGATGACACGAAGAGGCTTCCTCAAGGGGGCCACAACGGCGACTTCAGCCCTTATCCTGCCCACGATTGTGCCTTCAACAATCTTTGGGGCCAACGCACCCAGCAACCGCATTGTCATGGGAGCCATTGGTGTGGGCTCCATGGGCACTGGGGATCTTCGGGCCTTTCTGGGAAAACAAGAAGTCCAAATGATAGCTGTCTGCGATGTGGATAAAAAACACCGCGATCAGGCCAAAAAGCACGCGGATGACAGATATGGCAATAAGAGCTGCAAGGCCTACCTGGATTATCGAGAGCTCATCGGACGCGGCGATCTGGATGCCATCATGATCGCCGTGCCAGACCACTGGCACACCCTACCCGCAGTGGCTGCTGCCAAGGCAGGTCTGGACATTCACGGACAAAAGCCCCTGGCCCGCTCAATCCGCGAAGGTCGGGCGATTTGTGATGCCGTACATCGCTACGGCCGGGTCTGGCAGACCGGCAGCCAGCAACGTTCGGACCAGAAATTCCGACGCGCTGCTGAACTGGTACGCAATGGCCGGATCGGCACCATTCAAAAAATCGAAGTGGGTCTGCCCACCGGCGGCGGAACCGATGTCAAACAAGTGACTCAAGTACCCGAGGGGCTGGATTGGGATCGATGGTTGGGACCGGCCCCCAAGGTCCCCTACCGCGGTATTGTGCACTGGAACTGGCGATGGATGATGGACTACTCCGGCGGTCAGCTCACCGACTGGGCCGGACACCACATTGATATTGCCCACTGGGGCATGGGTTGGGACACCACGGGCCCCGTTGAAATTGAAGGCAAGGGCGTCTATCCCAAAAATGGCATTTACAATGTCCCCACCGAATATCGTTTCAACGCAACCTATGCCAATGGCATTGTCATGACCATTGCCAACAATAAACAAATCACGCAAGGCGCAAAATGGATTGGCGATAAGGGTTGGATCCACGTCAGCCGAGGTGGATTGAGTGCCTCAGATCCCAAGATCCTCCAGGAGGAAATCGGAGCCAATGAAATCAAGCTCTATGTAAGCCGGGATCACAAGCAGAACTTCCTCGATTGCGTACGGAGCCGTGAACTGACCATTTGCCCGGCCGAAGTCGGACACCGCTCCATCAGCGTGGCCTTACTGGGTGAAGTTGCCATGCTCACAGGTCGTAAAATCAAGTGGAATCCCGACACTGAAGAGATTCAAGGTGACCCCGAAGCCACGGCCCTGCTGGGACGGTCTTACAGGGAACCCTGGACACTCTAATCCTAATTCAATCAGACTAAGGAGTCTATTCTTATGAAACGATATATACTCATGCTTCTCTTTATGGCAGTTGCTTGCCTTTTCAATTCAGCCCCTCTATTGGCAGCCACTCCCTTGAAAGTCCTGATCGTAGACGGTCAAAATAATCACAACTGGGCAGGCACCACACCGGTCATCGAAAAGATCCTGGAAGAGTCCGGTCGATTCACAGTTGATGTCGCGACCTCTCCCGCAAAGAATAAGCCCATGAACGGCTTTAAACCTGACTTTGCCAAATATGACGTGGTGTTTTCAAATTACAATGGCGCCAACTGGCCCAAATCCACAGAAGCTGCCCTGGAAACCTATATGAAAAACGGGGGTGGCCTGGTTATCTTTCATGCCGCAGACAACGCCTTTTCCAACTGGGACGAATGGAACAAAATGATCGGTCTGGGCGGCTGGGGTGGTCGTAATGAAAAATCCGGCCCCATGATCCGATTTCGAGATGGCAAGGTTGTAAGGGACATGTCTCCCGGCGCAGGGGGCACACACGGACCACAGCACCCCTTCCAAATCGTCAATCGCAACAGCACCCACCCGATCATGCAGGGACTGCCCGACAAATGGATGCATGTCAGTGACGAACTGTACAGTAAATTACGTGGTCCTGCCGAACACATGACCCTCCTGGCCACGGCCTATGCAGATCCAGCCAAACGAGGCACAGGCGAAAACGAACCCATACTGTTCACCATCCGCTATGGCAAGGGACGCATATTTCACGACGTACTCGGGCATGACGTGAATCAATTAAAATGTGTCTGCTGTATGACCCTCCTGCAGCGAGGGACTGAATGGGCTGCCACGGGCAAGGTGACACAGAGCGTACCGGAAGATTTCCCCACTGCCAATCAAATTAGTATTCGCAGGTCTCTATCCGCTGATTACCAGGCGATTGAATCCTACGACTTCGGCACCTCGCGTGAAGCCCTGGCCGCCATCGAAGCTGAGATCAGCGTTATGCCCAAAAACATGTACCCCAAAATCGAGGCTCAACTGGTCAAGGCCCTGAATACTCGGAGTGCTTCTATCGCTGCCAAACAATTCTGCTGCCGTATGTTACGACGTGTGGGATCAGCCCAATCCGTACCAGTTCTGGCCAAATTACTGGCCGATCCAGAGTTGTCCCACATGGCAAGATTGGCCTTACAACTCATGCCCGCACGCGAAGCCGGCGCTGCTCTACGTCAGGCCGTCACTCAGCTGGATGGAGTTCTGCGTGTTGGCATGATTGGAAGCCTTGGCCTTCGAGGTGAGCGTAAAGCAGTGGCGACACTAAGACCGCTGGTCAGCGCAAACGACAGACAAACTGCCGAAGCTGCAATCAAAGCCCTGGGGAAAATCGGGGGAGCGCGGAGCGCCAAGGTGTTACAGGAAGCCGCTGTATTAAGAGCACTCAGGACTGAACGTAATGATGCCCTGCTCTTGTGTGCGGACTCTATGGTTGCGAGAAATGGATCAGAACAGGCCGTGGGTATTTACAGGACACTCAGCAATCCCAAGTACTCGACCTGGATTCGTATCGCGGCTTATCAAGGCCTGATCAAGGCCGATCCTCAACAAGCCGGCACCATCATCCTGGCCCTGCTCAGGGACAAGAATCTGCATATGCAGCGTGCTGCAGGCAAGTTTATCGCCCAAATCCCAGGCAAAGCCATGACTCAGTCTCTGGCCCAACAGCTGGCCACCCTGGAGCCGGAAGCCCAGGTTCTCCTGCTCAGTGCCTTGGAAACCCGTCAGGACAAAACGGCCGCCTCTTTCGTCAAGAAAGCCGCATCCTCTGACAATGCCGACGTGCAAGTGGCCGCTCTCAATGCCCTGGGAATTCTCGGTAGCACCGAAGATGTCGCCTTCCTGGCTCAAACCTCAATAAAAAATAATGCCCAGGGCAAAGCGGCTCAGGATAGCCTCAAGCGAATCACGGGCCCTGGTGTCACAGAGGCACTCATCAAACAGAGTCAAGGCAATTCGCCCGCATCTTTACGTGCCAGTGTCATTGATGTTTTGGTGGCCCGCCGCGAACTGGGTGCGGCATCCGCGATCTGCCAGGTAGCCAAAGATGACAACGTTCAGGTGCGTCGAGCCGCCTACAAAGGATTGGGTGCACTGGCCGATGCTCAAGAAGTGCCTGCCATGGTATCTCTGTTGCTCGCTGCAAAGAGTGCCTCTGATCGCTCAGCCCTGGAAAGGGCCCTGGTCTCAGTCGTGGGACGTGCCGGCACGGTAGATGCCACACCGGTACTCAAAGCACTGGCCCAGGCAGACAACGATGTCAAAACCAATCTGCTGGCTGTTCTGCCAGTTTTCGGTACGGACAAGGCCCTGACTGCAGTCCAATCGCTCCTGAAGAGTGGCCACGTGAACCTGAGAAAAGATGCCATTCGCACGCTCAGCAAATGGCCCAATGGCAAGCCTCTGGACACCCTTCTGGATATCGCCAAGAACGAAACGGATTCTGTACAGCAGATCCTGGCCCTGCGTGGTTATATCCAATTGCTCAGCGTGCCCACCAATCGCAGCGCAGTCAAGACGGTTCAGTGTTTGACAGAGGCATTGACAGCAGCCAAACGCACCCATGAAAAACAGATGATCCTGGCTGCCCTCTCCAAATACCCCTGTGATGAAGCCCTAGTTCTAGCAGAACGTCTTAAAAAGGACGCTGCCCTCAGCCGCGAAGCTGACATGGCCATAACCAAGCTAAAACAACTTCTGCTGAACCAGAACAAGACGGTCAAGGCCTCGAACGGCAATAATGACGCCCATTTGGCCATTGATGGCAAGCTCAGTACACGCTGGACCACTGGAACAGTCATGAAACCGGGACAATGGTTTTCGGTCGACCTGGGCATGGAAGCCACCATCAAGGGACTTACCCTGGACGCCAAAAACTCGAGCAATGATTATCCCCGTGGTTACGAAGTGTACGTGTCCTTTGACGGAGGCAGTTGGGGCCAACCCGTTGTCACCAGCAAAGAGACCAAACCCATCACAAAGATCCGGTTCCCCAAACCCATTAACACCCGGTTTGTAAAGATTGTGCAAACCGGATCATCAGACAGCTGGTACTGGTCTATCCATGAGTTAACTGTGGATCAGAATTAGAACATGTCTGATTCTGTGCAGTGACCCACAACAAGCCCTCCTATTGAGATTATCTTCAGGAGGGCTTTTTTTTCTGCGCCAGAATCCCTTCGATCGCAAAGACAATCAAGGCAGTCCACACAATGGCAAAACCGATGGCCCGCTCACGCGTGAAGGGTTCATTGTATTTCAGCACGCCAAGCAGAAGCTGCCCCGTGGGGGTGATATATTGAACAATCCCCAGAAGAGACAAGGGGATACGTCTGGCAGCGCCGATGAATAACAACAGCGGGACCGTGGTCGCCACACCAGCCCCTATCAAGTAGAGATCCGTGGTCAGGCCGGCATGCAAGAAAGCACCCTGCCCTTGAGACTCGGCAAAAAGTAAAAAGAGGAGAGTCGGTATAAACAAGAAACCCATCTCCAAGGTTAAGCAAGGCACGGCTTCTAATGGCGCTGCCTTGCGAACCAGACCATACAAACCAAAGGCTGCGGCCAGGACCAAACCAATCCAGGGCAAGGCCCCATACTCGAATGTCAAATACAACACGCCCAACAAGGCGATCCCAACGGCAATCCACTGTGCCAAACGAAGACGTTCACCCAAGAACACCACACCCAGTACCACATTAAAGAGTGGATTAATGAAATAGCCAAGACTTGCCTCTACGATAAAACCGTGACTCACGGCCCACAGATAGACCAGCCAATTTGTACCCAGCAGCAAGGTCGATCCAAAATGAATCCAAACAATGCGAGGCGTACGCAATGCCGTCAATAGCGCCTTGCCTTTTTTTTGAAAATACACCACACCCGACAATAGCAGTAATGACCAGATCACCCGATGTGCCATCTGTTGCGATGACGGCACAGCGCCCAGCTGCTTCCAGTACAACGGAAAAAATCCCCAGATCACATACGCTGCTATTGCATACCACAGTCCTCGATTCATGATTCAACCATTTTTTCACAATGAAGTAACAATAGAAAAAGCGGCCCCATCCTGGGGCAAAGGCACAGCCTACTCGGAAATGAACGGGGCGTCTGCCCTCTTTTCGAAAGTAGTAACAGGGCTTTTGCAAAAAGCCCTGTAGTGCACAGTTTTTGGTTTTTAGTTTTTAGTAAAACGTGTTTTCCATGCTGTAAACTGCCTACTAAAAACTAAAAACTTGAAGTTTGCAAAACTTCAGTAATAAAACACAGGTGATACGACTGGCTACTCTTTTCGAAAAAGGATTGGCTGTATTAATCATAGCTTAACAAAGCAGTGGCCTGGGTGTCTTTGTCGGTTTGAAAGCGAATCCAATAGGCATTAAAAGCCTTGGGAAACCTGTGGTTAAACGTCTCGCCCGGTTCCACGGTCCACTGCTTATAGGGGACCCAAAAACCTTCACCCGTGATATCCACCTGCGCCACAAACTGCACTTTTTCCTGTGATGTATGGGACAGACTCAATTGCTTCTGATCAAAACCTGTCATCAAGAAGGGATCAGAAAAGGTGTGAGCCTTTACCTCACTGCCACACCAGGGGCCGCCTTTGCCTCTGGCCTTGCCCAGGCTCCAGAGATCATCCACGGCACCGACCCACACAGCACATTGACCATCCGAGGACCGAATGACATGGGGATTGTCGGCCACCTTGTCCACAGCAAGACCGGACAAAACCAGCAGGCCGCGCCAGGTGCAATAGTCCTGTATCATGTAGGGGTGTGTCGCAATAGGGCGTATCTTGGGGAAGCCTCCGGCATTTCGAGCGGGCAGCTCATAAAAAACACCGGCGGCCTGGAAGAGATCCCGTTCCGTACAGACCTCACGGGCGACTCGAAGTCGAGCCTGTAGATCCTGTCGCTTCACATAGACCGAATGCCCTATGGGCAAACGAAAACGACGCCCCTGCTCATCGATGTAGAGGACTGAGGCTTCCTCAATGGTAATGACCCGCTCAGGCATGGCCACATTCTTGGACATCCATTTTTCCCGCTCAGGAGAGACCACGCGAGATAACTTCATGTCCGAGCCCATCCTGTAATAGCGATTGGTCTTATCCTGCCACACCTGCAAACCGGTCTGCTGATCCCCGGCATGGAGCAGCGTAATTGCTGAGTCGTCATGGTTTAACGGCGACAAGCCAGCGAAACGATCGTCCGGGTCGGTAGCCCGTAAATCCGGCTGACTATGGCTGAAGCAAACCGTCACGTGACACCCAGTGTTCACAGAAACTCGCACCCAGGCCCCTACCTGATCGGACGTAAAAGATGCCCAGCCATATCCAGTGGCAGGCACCGTGACGTCCTGTAATGGTTCCCAGTGGCCATCCCCTTTCAAATCAACCTCCAGGCTAAAAACAACCTCACTCTTTGCATCATGTACAAAATGGGCAGCACGATGCTCGAACCCGGAAAACAGGAAGGGATCAGAAAATGCACCCGCTTCCACCCCATCCTGCACCCAGACCGCCCCACGCCCAAGCGCTGGCCCCAGATGATCAAGTTGACTAGGTTCCACAAACCACAGGTTCGATTGTGATTGCCCAGGCCCAGCCAGTTTGCCCTTGGCTTTTCGCGTGTTGAGAAACTCCGCCCGTGCAGAATCGTCACAGCCAAAAACCAATTGATCCCCCCAGCGACAGAAATCGCCAATCACCTTGAGGTAAGTGGAACGTGGCCTTATCCCAGCCGTATGGCCCTCAGAAAAGGATTTGGGAAAAGACCAGAATAACCCATGCATGGTCATGAGCCAATCGTCCCCCTCTCCGATGTCACGGATACGAGGCCATTCCGTATTCCAGCCGTGGGCTCCATCATAACAGTGACTGGCCTTGGGTAGACGGTAACGGGACCATTGGCCCTGGTCGAGAACCATCAGGATCAGCGAACGATGGTCCCAGCCAATACTCCATACAGGATCGGTCGCTGGATTCGGATTACCGTATAATCCACCGGGGCCCGTGACCTCTGTGAACTGGTTGCGCTGCACCGTGGTCCAATCGCGTCCATTCCACGTGGCCAGAACGCCGGACGGAACATCCGGTCGCTTGCGTGCTTCACTGGAATGCTCACCATTGTTGGCATAGATCAGGCGTCCCTGTCCCAAATAGAGGCCCTTACCATGATAGCCTGGCAGGAGTGCCCCACCCCTGTTTTTGGTACGATTGCCGTCAGGGTAGAGTTCTTTGACGGCCAGACTGTTGACATCGACCTCGTAGAACCCTTCCTCCATAGAGGCATAATAAATCTTGTGCTCCGGATCGAAAAGATGTCTGGCATTGCCCGTGGGACGTCCGTACATTGTGTCATAGGGAATGGCCCGAACGTTCCGCTGGCCATCAATGGCATAGGGCCCAATAAAAAGTTGTTGAGATTCCCGGTGAATCATGCGATTGGCTGGCGTCCCGCCTATGGACTCAGGACGAATGATCTGAGTGAGATCGGATGTGATCTCGTAGAGCTTATCGTCCGATCCCCCGGGGCCATGTGGCATATAGGTTACCAACCACAAACGATCAGCCCAGGGGACCACCGCCCCAATACCACATTCGTTCTGTTGATTAAACACGGCCAGATGCGGGTAAATACCACTGAATTGAGGCGGCAAAGGTTTCGGCGACAGAGGTGTCCACTCCGGCAACTGTGACGCCAAGAACGCCTGCACCCAGAATGGCTCAAAGCGATAGCGTGTGATTTTCCGATTTGTAACATCCAGCGTGACAAGCCCACATCGATTCAGGACATCTCGTGCATACATCTTGTGTTGTTGTCCCTTGTCGTCTGTGAATGTGAGCGTATCCTTTTCGACAACTGAAAAGAAACCCTGCTCATCCAGATCACGATGGTGCGTCCAGGGCAAAGCCGCAGCCTGTCGCAGCAGATGGAGATATCCAGCATGATCAATACCGGGACGACCATGAGATTTTTGATTGCGTGCCAACAACTGTTCGAACAACCTCTGCTTAAGGGCATCTGCCGTGTTGAGCAACGCCGTACCTGTATCTATACGCGCCACAGAATCGTCCAACACAAAATTGCCCGCAGACAGGGGACGTATGGTGTCACGCAAGAAGGGAAAACGAGTGAGTTGGGCCACCACATCATCAATCACTGACTGGGGTGCCGGCTTGGTAAACTTAAATCCATAATAGTCCGAACACCGAAAGGCAATATCTCCGTGGGTTTGATACTCTGGCCCCAAGAGGGTTAATGGCGTAAAAGTCACTCGTGGCAACGGGGTTCGCTTGGAATCATGCAGCCAAGGCCAGAACGATTCCGGCCTGCCAAATACCACAAAGTGTCTGGGGTCCGTATGTGCCTGGGCCACATAGTCTTCCAAGGCCTGTAGTACGGCCACTGCCGTTTGTTCATGCACCTCATCCAGATCGTCCAGCAGGATGAATGCCTTGTCGGCATCCACAGTCTCCATAAACCTCTGAACATCAAAACTCTCCGAACCTGGCAATCGGTTAAACACACAATCACCATCGATACTCTGCAAATCCGGCAGAGACTCAGAGAACAACTCAGATAGAGAAATCTTCTCTGTCACTGTTTTGTCAAACATATCCAGATTGCGAACCACATAGGACTTGCCTACACCGCTGGTCCCTGCGATATAGGTGATGCCTCCAAAATCCTGGCCCTGAACAAATAACCTCTTAATCTGTTTCATGTGGGAAAACAACTCAGGATTCGCAGCTTGAAAATAGGCAAACAAGCTGTCAAATCTTGCTGATCCCGGCTCAAATGATGGTGTCAGACGTGGCTTGATCGCTTCATAGGCCTCAGTTGAAGAAATCTGCCCCGCAGGTTTCACAGGGACACACACAGCCAATCCCACGACGCATAGGACACAGACCACCCCGCCCCACAGCTTATTCAACTGATTAAAATCATGCCTCATGTGGCAACTCCTTACTTCCCGTGTTGTTGTACCTGAACAAAACAGTTGTCATAGAACCCTGGAAACATTCCGAAAACTAAGCATAGAAAAAGGACTGAGTTTGACCCCAGCCCTTTTTTGTTTTAATCCGACAGTTGCGGAATGGTAACTCTATGCTTCAAGACCCAGAGCATAGGTACTTTTACTAGTACCTGTTACCGCCGCCACCGCCACCGCCACCGCCACCGCCGCCGCCGCCACGACCACCGCGGCCACCACGACCGCCACGACCGCCACGACCGCCGCGACTACCACCGCGACCACGACCGCCGCCACTAAAGCCACGACCGCCACCAAAGCCGCCACCATCGCGTGGGGGTTTGGGTTTACTTTCCTGTACCTTCAGAGCTTTGCCCATGGACTCATCACCATCCAAAGCCTCAATCGCAGCATTGGCTTCGTCGCTACTGGGCATCTCTACAAAACCGAATCCTCTGGATTCTCCAGTATCTCTGTCTTTCAAAATATTGACGGCGCTGACTTCACCATGGGCAGCAAAAACTTCCTGTAATTGCTCTTCCGTGGTTTCGTAGGATAAGTTGCCCACATAAATTTTCATAAATCTGTCCTCGATAAAATAGGTTTACGAGCCGCCGTCGTCTCCAGCTTATAGTTAGATTTCATCAGTATTTTGAAGCCAAAAGGCGAGGCTTCAGCAGCAAGCGAGGACAAGACGACGGTTTTTTTGGCCGCACATTGCAATTAAACAAGAATAATGACGGGTCTTAGCCCGCCCGTCAATCATAAACTTCGGATTAATCAGTGCTTATACTGAGACTCATCGGATTTTCGACTCACAGTGATGATTCGACTACCCTGAACCTTCCCATAGAGTGTTTATTTTCTGGGCAGTCGTTTTATCCAGGTCTCACAAAGCTTGGGCCAGTGACTCACAGGATACACAGAGGGACGCATGCCATACCCATGACCACCTGTGGGGAACAGATGCAGTTCCGCCTGAATACCCGCTTGAGACAAGCCTTTATAGTAGGCCAGGCTACTGGGGACGAGTCGTTTGTCGTCCTGCGTCTGGACAATAAATGCCGGAGGTGTGTCCTGGGTGACAGGGATATCATCCTTCAAGTCCCATTCGGCCGTACCGAGGTAAGCAGGATACACCAATACTGTAAAATCTGGGCGACAACTCAAAACGTCAGCTCCGTCAATGGGTGTGTATGATCTCTGGGAATAATGTGTACTCAGACTGGCAGACAAGTGCCCCCCCGCTGAAAAGCCCAGCACGCCGATGCGATCAGGATCAATACCCCATGCCTTGGCATTGGCACGAATCAGCCCCAGACCACGCTGGGCATCCTGCAGGGCCCCCTCTCGGTTTTTCGGAACACGATACTTCAAGACCACGGCAGTCATGCCAATGGAGTTTAACCATTCAGCAATTTCGGTCCCTTCCAGATCGTACGCCAGAATGTGATATCCACCACCAGGACAGACCATGACCGCCCCCACAGCATTTCTCTGCTTGGGTGCTTTATACACGGCCAGAATTGGTTTTGATACGTGGGTCACTCGCATAATTCGATCCCCACGATCAGGCTGAAGAGATTCTTCTTGATCCGTGGTTTCACCTGGCACCTTGCCTGACCACAAAGGAAGCACCACGGGTTTGGGCAACTTGGGTGTTTCGCCCAACAGTTTTGTTAATGTGGGCTCCATGGCCTGGGCCCAGAGGCGATAGCCATCACCATTGGGATGCAGCACGTCCGGCATAACCACCCTGGGTAAGGTGCCGCCATTTTCTAAAAACGTACGACTGAGATCCAGGAAGAACACGCGTTGATTGTCTGCCAGTTTTTTTATTCGTTCATTAATCTGATCATTGAGTAAACGTAATTTATCAGTCGATTTGTCCCCCCTGGGAAAAATGGCCAGGAGCAAGACCTTGGTCGCAGGGGACCGTTGCTTCAACTCATCCAGAATCGCAGCCACACCTGCGCTGGTGTCTTCCGCCTTATCCTGACGATGACCTGTGTTGTTGGTCCCGATCATGACCACAGCCACCTTGGGGGTCAGTCCATCAATCTCACCGTGCTGAAACCGCCACAGCACGTGCTCTGTGCGGTCCCCGCTGAAACCGATGTTGAAGGGTTTGCGATGCGAATAGAACTCATCCCAGACGGCCTTACCTCCGGATTCCCAGCCATGGGTAATGGAATCCCCAATAAAGAGCAAATCAACCTTGCCTTTAAGCGTCTTGGCCTCTGCGAGCTTCTGCTCATGCCTGGGCATCCACCAAGATTGTGCCCACTCAGCCGTTTGAACTTCAGGAGACAGGGCAAGGACCCTGGCTTCGTCTACAGCGCCAAGAGCGGCCCCACCAAGAAACAATACGACCAGCCCCAAACAACACAAAAAGCGAACAACCTTCATAAACAGTCTCCTTAAAATTGGGATATCAGTATCCTGCTACCTGTCACCAGAATTTTACCCAATCCCGTGCAAGATGTAAACCATGCCTATTACTCTACTGGCCTGCCACAAACTTCCCGTTCAAATACAACGCAGCCTCACCCGTTTTTCCGTCAATCGTGGCCGCCACAGGAGACCACTGGCCCACAGGAAGTTGAGCGTCATAGCTCAAGTGAGGATCGCGATAGATCAACCTGAGTGATCACAGACGCACGCGCAATGTCGCCGTAAAATTTGTTTCCACCCCTGTTGTCGGCACCCATACGAAGGGGTAACGCATTCGAGCGAATATGAACTCTGGCCGGCAGCTCCAACTTCAACCACGCATTGTCCGGCGCGACTGGCACCTGCAATGGTTTCACCAGTGTGGCTTCAACAACGTTTCCGGCTTTGAGTAGTACTTCGTAATTAATACCCACTTTTTCGGGTGTTTGACCACGCCACCTGATGCGACGATCTCCGAAATTATCACGCAACGTGAGCTTACCGTCACGCGTAGCCTGAATGCGAAGCCAGGTTGCGGCATTGTTTTCATAACGTCCAGACACAACCCAACCCCCTTCAGCTCGCAGGTTCTCAAATTCCGCATCATGCCATCGCCAGGGCATGGCCGGAAACAGCCGTACGACCCCTCGCCAACTCTGCATCAACATGTCATGCACGGCCTCGGGGGCCAGAAAATTACCTTCCAGCGTAAATGGCCGATAGGTAAAACCGGAAAAACCGGCCTTAAGCTGATCGCCATTGACATGGAAGCCATTTCGCAGGATAAATGCATTCACGTAAATATCCAGATACTTCAAGGCCTCTTCTGCCCTGCCCTGGCGAGCAAAATGACAGGCAATCCAGGAAAAACTATACCCAGTCCACGCACGGGTCCCCAATTCATTCACACGATCCAATGTGGCAGTTATCGTGTCAACCGCTTCAGAGCCATCTTCAATGGTTTTGAGTCCAAAGGGATGCATGCCCATCATGTGCGAATGATGCCTGTGCGATTCATTGAATGGCTCGTTTTGGGAGAACATCAGGATCTTTGTATCCGGATCTGTCAAACGAGGTTTCAGCTTGTTGGCAATGCGCCCCCAACGCCTCACTTCATCTGACTTACCCAGTGCCTTCGCCATGTCAGCCAACCCACGAAACAGGGCTTCCAGACAATCATCATCATAATTGCTGTTTGGCACAAGCCACGCCTTCAAACTGTTGTTATGAATTTCCGGTGATGACGAAAGGGGCAAAATCAACCAGCCATCCTGGTTTGGCTTGAGTAGATGCCCGAGACAGGTGCCCAGCTCAGAGCAGAATTCATAGCCCCGCTCAAGATCCCGGTTCGTCCCTGTGTAGAGCCAGTGACGATAAAACATCCAGCCCACCCAGGCCCCGTTGGTCGGCGAATAGGAATACTGAATCCAGCCGCCCATGGGCTTGCCATCCAAAGTCATCACACCAGGAATGGCGGCACCTGGCGCCTCATAAAACTTCCGGGAAAACGCCCTCAGTCGAGGCAACAGATCATACATGAAATCAAGGAACACAGCACCCTCTTCAAAATGTCCGGCCGTCAGATAGGACACGTACGTCATTTGCGTGTTCAGATCATGATGAAAGTCACCCTTCCACGGCGGCAATCCCCCACCGTCTGCTGTCCACACACCCTGTAGCGGCATGGGTGGTGCATCCGGACGCGAGGCCGAACCCAGATAATAATTGACCAGCATGTAATGTTTCATGATTGCCGCATCCGGCACAACCACCTTGGATTGGGCCCAGAAGTGGTGCCAGTAGGACAGATGGGGTTTGAGCAGCCTGGCATACCCCTTTTTCAATGCCTCGTTCACAATCTCAACGCCACTGGCCACAAGATCTGAACCATCCTTTGTGGCTGTGATGGTCACCGCCACCAACGTGTTCTGGCGAATCCGTTTTGTGCCTACCACCACGGCATATTGCAGGTTTTTTGCGGCCTTTTGCACGAACCACTGCACATCCCCAGCCATTCCCTTTTTCGCGGGGGCGTAGTCTAGCTGGGTCACCGCACTTGGCGAAATCAGACGCAGGGCACGTGGCTTCGGCCCAGGTATACGAAAGAGACCCACGGGTGACTCAGCCGAATAAAAACCGGTAATCGTTTGGCCATTTGACAGCCGGGCATGGCCCACGGCTTCTGACAGATCCAGACCAAATGATTCAATCGTTTGGGTTTCCGCCAACTGAATTTCCAGCCGTCCGCCAGGCAGTTTTGTGGGATACTTGATCTCATTGTAGGTACTGTCAAACCGGCGAACCACAGCAGCCTGGTCGCCACGTTTGACCTCCGCGTGAATCTCCTTCCACGTGTAATCCGGCTCATTGAGTCGGTCAGGAATACGCAGGTCCCACAGATCACCCCGATCTAGCGACAGACGAAGCGTGCTGCCCTGGCCCCACAGCAGACCTCCAAGCAGGCCATTGCCCAGGGGTATGGCCTCATCCCAGGTACTGATCGGTGCTTTCAGTTTCAGATCCAATGCTTCGCTAGGGAAGAAAGGGTTTGTTTGTGCAAACGCGCCTGCAGGAGCCCCCAAAACAATCACACCCAGAACGATGGCATACTTTGACATGGGTTTCACAAGACTATCTAACATGAGTTCATCCTCTTCATTCAATGAGTTCCACGATTTAGACAATAATTAAAACCGAAACCGTATTGAACGGCAAAGAAATCTTTCTCATCTTTTGGATGCCTGATGGGCCACGCCAAGCAGCGTTAGAAGCCTGTTTCTTGCTCAATGATCTTGAGAGACTGACGAATTGCCGCATTATTGGGATCGATTTTTAAGCCAGCTTGAAACTGGAGAATGGCCTCTTCGACGTGGCCAGTTCTTGCAAGAAGTGTTCCAAGACTGCACAGCAACACCGGACTATCAGGCGTAAAATCAAGCCCTTTTCGCCCAATTTCAATGGCCTTGTCCATCTTGTGTTGACTCATATAGATTTTTAACAACTCATTGTAAGCCGGCACGCACCCAGGCTCCCATGTAATGGCTTGCTCATAATGCGTCATAGCTTTATCACGTAGCCCTTTCTGAGCATAGATTTCACCCAAATTAAAATGGGCTCTTCCGCAGATAGGATTGAGCTCTATAGTACGCTCATAAAAAGCAATGGCCCCGTCAGTATCCCCCAATGCCTTGGTGACAGAAGCCAGACTGCTGTAACTCAGCCATGACATGGGCAGCAAGGGCTGCATCAAACGAAACTGCTGGACTGCAGCAGAATAATCCTTCACTGCTTCAGTGAGTAACCGACCATATTTCCAATGAAGCACCCAGTCATTCTGTCGCCTTTCTACAGCCCAGGCATGCTGAGCCAATGAGTCCGTAATCACAGAAGTGGTCATATTATGACTGAGAAGGGCCAAGTCTTGCTCCAAAGTCTGAATTTGAGCTTGAGCATATAGGCGACTATTGAAAGGCGGTTTCTTGAGATAATCATTAAGCACAACATCTGCAATGCGATGATGATCCCAAGCAGTATACGCCAATTGACGCAAACACGCCTCTTGAGTCAGCAAGGCCGTTTCTGGCAATCGATACTTCATAACCGACTCCGGCAGGGCCTTGTCTATTTGACCGATGATAGTCTTAGCAGTCAAATAATTACCCTTCACGTTCATATGGACATGTTCATAAAACAGAGTGTCACCCGGAACGCCATAGTCGCTGTTCTCTTCAAAGGCCGCCACCGTATCAGCCAGAATAACCTGGGTTTCAGCCGCAGTTTTGCGAATGATGTCATTGATCTTCGCATCCGCACGAAACCGAAGTGTGTCCATGTCTCGGGCATTCAGATAAGCACCGGACGCTGCATCATATTGAGCCATGGCCCAATAGCATCGGCCGAGGCGAAAATGTAAATCAGCATAGGCATCATCCAAGGCCACTGCCTTCAGATAACAGGTGACAGCCTCGCCGTATTGTTGGTTCTCTTCGTAATCAACGCCCTGACTATAGTAAGCTTCCCACGCGTTTATATCAGCCTTCTGAATATCCGCCCGATGCAATGAGCCAAAAGGCGCATTACCAGCCAGGTTGCTTCCCACAGTACACAACACCACATTGGCACCATTTTTCTGCCCTACAAAGATGATGTCTTTCAAGTTTTTCTGGTAATGACGGTACACGGCCTGTAATGACTGACTGCCTGCACGCACCTGGTTGTCCTTGAACATTTCAAGACCTCGCCAGATCTTGGGTTTGGCATTCTTTTGGCCAAGACTGCCCAACAGTTGAGTGACACACTGCCCCAGACGTGTGGACTTCACCGCCACGGAAGCTCGAATCATAGGCAAACTCCCGGAAAAGGGCGTTAGCACACTACCAGCGCCATAGGGACCAGTCACCTCGTTATTGCCCAGGTAAACCAGAAACACATCGGGCTGATAAGCAGCACAGTCTTTGGCAATTTCCAGGACAGCATGAGAGTTTATAGCAGTGATGCCCGTGTTGATGACTTCAAATGTGACACCAGGATAGGCATCATGCAATAGGACATCCAAAAATCTTGAAAACGAGAATGCCGGTTCGGGTACGCCCAGGGCTGCAGAGGCACCCAGCACAAAAATACGACATGTATTATCTGCCTTAACCGCTGGAAACATGTACGGCTCAGATTCGCGCGCCAGCTGCGGCGAGAAGAATCGCCATGTAAACTTGGGATTGTTGTAGCAAAAAGTCTGCCCCGCTTTATGAACGGTTAAGATGGCATCTGTTTCATACCCGTACCCAGAAAAACGCAGTCCCAATTCAAACAGGACCAACAGAAACACAGGCAGTACAATCACGGCTACAAATCGAAAAGTCCAAATCTTGCAACGACTCAGAACTGGCTGTCCCCCAGATCTACTGGCCTTTGAAACAGGCACAGCAGATGCCCCCTGTCCTTTGGCGATTTGTTTGGGATTGTGGCTGCGAGAATTTTTTCGACGATCACCCCGTCGACGAATTGATTTGTTTTTATCTTGAGATCCCATACATTTTTATCTGACATTTCCCATGTACACGGTAAAAGAATATGTTTGCCTCTGTTGAGCTCACTAATCCTATCAAAATCGCATTGAACTATCAAAATCTATTTTGCGGGGTCCTCATCAAGGTCAATCGAAGGAAATATGGGTAGCTCTATTAATTGCTTTTGAGCGACAAGTAGACCATTTTTGTATTCTGGCAAGGAAGGGAAATCAGCCTTAGTTGAAACTAAGACGGCTTTTTCCTGACGCAGTCCAGAATCAAAAAGATTCGCTTGCACGCCAATTTGAATTATTAGAGGTTCCCATACATCCATACCTCCAAAAATGCGGCACCTTCCAACCGTATTTGCCGGTTTTATTGGTCTGCAAAACAGCAATCTTAGCAAAGGGGTCACTTTTCTTCTTGACCGGCAATGGGGTCATTAGCTAGACTATTTTTATCGGACTCGTGTGTATCTAATCATTTAAGCCATTCTCAAAAACATGCCGATATTGAAGGTAGGATGTTAGTACAAAGCAGGCAGACGTTCTTGTTCATAGCGAAATAGTTCCGCCGGTACAAAGTATTTTCACACAAAAAACCGAATCAATCGCGGCTTTTGGCGGAACAGTATGATAGCAGGTGTGCCCGATGCTTTAATGAAGTCTTAGATGTTTTTATTGAATATAGCAAGTGCCTTAGAGGAGACCAAAGGTGAGTTGTTGTATCACAATCAAACCGTTTCAATTCCCGTTTTTACCCCAAAACACCTCTTTTATTATCATTTTTTTGAAGAAGGAGAAATCTCATGGTTAGGACACTACGTATCCCCTTGTTTACCCTCCTGGTGCTGGGCCTGGCGTGGTCTGCCGCAGCACAAGATCCAAGCCTGGTGGGCTGGTGGCGTTTAGATGATGCCACAGGCACCATTGCCACCGATTCATCTGGAAATGGCAATGACGGAGAATTTGTCGGTGATCCCACGTGGGTTGCTGGCCTGATCGGTCAAGCCGTACATCTTGATGGAGACGACGACTGGATTGAAGTCCCGCATAACGACATCCTCTGTGTGGACAATGAGGTCACGGTCGCTGCCTGGGTGATGCCAGAACAACTCGATGACAACGGCAGTAATTATCAAGGCATCATTACCAAGGGCAATGCCGTCAGATCCTATAGCCTTTACACCAGGGCCGATGGCACGATGCACTTTAGCACCACCTCCGGGGGCGCTTATATCGGTTCCACCAGTACCGAGGCAGCGACTCTGAATGAATGGAACCATTTGTCTGCTCAGGTCAAGGGTGGCGTTCACTACTACTATGTCAATGGCGAGCCGGCCGGCTCAGGTGGTTCAGGTATAGTCCTGCCTGGCACGGCCGATAGCGACAACGTTAGAATTGGCAACACACATGAAGGAGCAGACCGACGATTCGGTGGGATCATTGATGATGTTCGAGTCTATAATCGTGCCGTGGAGGAAGACGAATATCCCGGTATCATGGCGGGCAGCCTGCCGACTTCAGCTGACAGTCCCAATCCTGCAAATAATGATGAAGATATAATTCGTGATACCCTTTTGGCGTGGAAACCCGGTACATACGAGTCCACACATAATATGTATTTTGGCACCAACCTGGAAGAGATCGCCAGTGGCACGGTACCCACAACGCCTGATCTGGACGTCAATTCGTTTGATCCCGGTCGTCTTGAATTTGGCCAGCAGTATTACTGGCGTATCGATGAAGTGAATGTCACAGCAGACAAAACCGTTTATCCGGGTGATGTATGGACCTTCACCGCAGAACCCTATTCAATTCAAATTGCAGGCGCCGACATTATCGCCACAGCATCCACTTCGTCCAATGAGTATTCACTCCCACAAACCACAATCGACGGGTCTGGATTGAATGAAGACGGCACACACGTCATCGCCACAGAAACCATGTGGTTCACAGCCATGGGCGATATAACCCCCTGGATTCAATACGAATTTGATGGTCTCAAAAAACTGGATACCATGAAGGTTTGGAACTCCAACAGTACTGCCGAAGGTTTTATTGGCTATGGCGTCAAGGGTGTCTTGATTGAATATTCAAAGGATGGCCAAACCTGGAACACATTGGAAGATGCCAATGAGTTTAGCCGGGCGCCGGGTTTACCCACCTACAATCAGTATGATGAAGTTGCCTTTGACGGTGTGGCCGCCAAGATGGTTCGTTTGAACATTCAAAGCAACTTTGGTGGATTTATGCAGGCCTACAGCCTGAGCGAAATCCAGTTCTTCGTGATCCCTGCCGCAGCACGTACACCAAAGCCAGCCTCTGGTTCTACGGACGTTCTGCCTGACGCTGTTGTATCCTGGCGTGCAGGCCGCGAAGCAGCTCAAAGTATAGTCTATCTCAGCGCAGATGCCAATGACGTGGCTGATGGTCTGGCCGCTTCTGCCACATCCAATACCAATAGCATCAGCCTCACCGCCTTTGACATTCAAATGAGTGAAACCTATTACTGGCGTGTGGACGAAGTCAACAATGCTGAGGCCGAGTCTGTCTGGCCAGGTCCTGTATGGAGCTTCTCAACCGTATCTGCCATTGTCGTGGAAGATTTTGAGAGTTATGGCAACGACAGTCCGGACCGCTCCTTCCAGGTATGGCTCGACGGATATGGCTATTCAGCCGATGAGTTCTTCCCTGCCGGGTACAATGGTAACGGGACTGATGCTGGCATTGGCCATGACATCTGGAGTGTGGGCAGTTCTCACTATAATGGCAACATCATGGAAACGGCCAACACCCTGCCAGGCAGTAGCCAGTCCATGCCATTCTATTACAGTAACTCGGGTGGTGTAGCCTCACAGACTGAACGCGCATTTGCCCCCGCACAAGACTGGACCATGGGTGGGGCTCAAACCCTCTCAATCGCCTTTAGCGGTCAAACAGGGAATACGGGCACGCTGTATGTCAAGATCAACAACACCAAGCTGACCTACCCACGGGCTGCAA
>CAZBTJ010000061.1:0-29644 GCA_964494325.1 uncultured Pirellulales bacterium | reverse complement strand
TTTAGCATATTTTAGTAAGAATAGTCGTCCGAAGGACACCTTTGTGGCTTTAGCCAATAGTCATTGAATGAAACCCCGAATATTGACCGCCTCTTTCGAGAGGGCCTTCGCTTTGATAATTACAACTGTGCTGGACGCTGTACCTCTTCCCGTTCCGTGCTAATGACGGGTCGCTATCACGCCCGCAACGGTTCCATGGGGACGGGGAGTGCCTGGGGGCAGATGGTTGAAGAGATTACCACGCTGGGGCATGTTCTTTCCGGGAATGGGTATCAAACCGCCCACTTTGGGAAATGGCATATGGGCGACACCTATCCGCTGCGTCCTGAGGATCGAGGATTTCAGGAATCACTGAGTATTCACAATGGTGAAACCCTGAGAAGTGTCGTTGTTAAGCCGGGATACAATTCGTCTGATCGAGCAGCGGATGCCTACCGTTTCCGGCATAATGGTGAGTGGAAGGTTTATGACGGATTTCGTACGGATACCTGGTTCACAGAGCTCAACCGCTATCTCTCGGAAATCCGTGACAAGTCAAAACCCTTCTTTGTCTATCTGGCGACCGTCACCGCGCATGGTCCCCATTTTGGCCCAAAGGATTTACGGGATAAATATAAAGCCAAGTATGAGCTTCTTGAATGGACACACCTGCGCGAGGCCCCCCTGGTAGTAAATCGCGATGACGACGGATACTCCGAAATCCTGTATGTGAAAGGACGGGATACAGAAGCAAGTGGCCGATATCGGCCACTTGGCTTTCAGTTAGAGGCTGTAGAAATAGCGTGTCGTAAATATAAACTCAATCCGAAGGGCCAGGTCTGGTGGATCTTCACCTACAAGGGGCCGGAACGTCGCGGTTTCCGAGGTGGCGGCAACGCTCAAAGAGGCGGTACGTCGACGTCCATCTACGATCCGTCTGAAAGGGCATCTTCATCCTGAGGATGAACTCGGCAGCGATGAACAGGCTCGTATCAAATCCAAAGAATCGATTCACGAACTCGGCCACGCTTTCGGTTTGCCGCACATTGGGCCTCTTGAGAATGGCAAGTTAGGCAATAGCCTGATGGGGTCGGTTATGATGTGCTGATTTATCAGCGGACAGTCTCACCCTGAGTCTCTCGACTATTGTTTGATTGTTACGGGTTCTCAGGCTAGACATGTTTTCTTGGTTCTGTTATTCTCTGGGCATGAATCAGAAAACTAATAAACAGAGGGTTGTTGGGCTGGGTTGTGTTCTATTGGGTATTGTGGCCTTTGGTTTTGTGTTTTGGGCGAGTGATGGCCCGAAAGACATTGCTGATGATGTCCCGGGGAGTGTGGTGTCACAACCCGTGCCTGCCACAGCCCCATCGACTGAGGCGAATGAGGCTACCTTGCGTGAGGCAGCCCTTGAAGGATTGGTTCAACAGATACAGACGCTGCTGAAGCAGGGGACCAATGCAAACGCGGCTGACGAAGACGGCAGAACAGCATTGATGCTTGCTGCGTTTAATGGCTATACGAGCAGCGTGCAGGCGCTGATCAAGTATGGTGCAAAGATTGATACCCGTGATCAAATAGGACGCACTGCATTGATCTATGCGGCGAGTGGTCCGAACAGTGAGGTGGTAGAGCTTCTTCTGACCCATAAGGCCAATCCCAATGTGGTCGACAAAGAAGAGGCGTGGACGGCCTTGATGTTCGCTGCGGCTGAGGGGCAAAAGCAAGTGGTGAGTCTGCTGTTGGAGCATGACGCTGATGTGACGTTAAAGGATATTGATGGAGAGACAGCGTCAGATTTTGCAGCCAACGCCGGACACAGTGACGTGGTCAAGATGCTGGCGGATGTGAACGAGCTTTAGGAGCCTGTCATCATTACAAATATCAGCGCATAAAAAAAGCCACAGGCAGAGATACCTGTGGCTCACTATTCAAACGTTTGAGCTTCTGGCATTACGGGGTGATCAGGGCTGAACCGATAATTGGTTCCACTGCTTTGGTGGCGTCTTTCAACACAATACCGCCACGAATATCATTGAGCCCGATGGTGATATTGGCTTCTTCGCTGATGGCTAGCTTACAGAGCAGGCCTTCTGCACGAGGTGCATCGGCAGCTACGGCATAAAGAGCGCCCATTTCCAAAGTCACGCCTGGTGTCTCCAAACCGCCCAAGGCACCGGGGTGAAGTGGATTGGCCAGAGGTGTATAGTCTGCTAGGTTCCAGTCAGAAACTTCACCTGTTTCAGGATCGACTGTGATGGCAGCCGCAAAACTGGCCGGGAAGATGCCGTATCCAGGCGCTGCTGCTGTGCTTTCGCCGGTCACAAAACCTGAGATACCGATGATATCACCGGTATCGACAGTGACATCCAGAGCAAATGCACTGATTGGCTCATCAGCCGTGGTCTTATAATGAATTTCAGCCATGCCATTGACATTTTTGACAATGATCTCAACAGTGGCAGATGCCGTGTTTGCAATCATTAGTACAGCCAGAAAAAGTATCCATTTTCTCATGAGAATCGCCTTTCTTTTCATCCCTAAATACTGATTATTACTCCGCGACAGATTACATCTGACAGATTATTATGTTGAATTATCTTTATTTGTTCTAAGCCTGATATTCACTGCATTTTGAGGAAACCTCCTCAAACCAACCTATCCTCAACAATCTTCTTGCCAAGGATTACCTTTATAAACTACCAAAGAAATGTCCGGAATTCAAGAAAAAAACTGTGGCCAGAAAAGAAACTATGTGCGATTGGTGGAAAGCCCATGCATCGGGAGGTGAGTTTCTGCGACCTTTTTTTGTGTGTGTGAGTAGGAATTTGAGCCTGGCTGTGGTATTGTTTTCGCTATGTTTAGGTTTTTCAAGGGACGATTGTTGGCTGTACGGATATGCCTGATGGTTTGTGTGCTTCTTCTGGTACTCATTGGCATTGCCACAATTTATGCGGAGGCTTACCCTGCTGATCCCAGTTCTATCAGTGATACTAGCGCTTATGTGTCCTGCTACAAGAAGCAGTGCGTTTTTACCGGGGTGGGCATTTTGGGGTTCTTGGGCATTAACTTGATCAGTTATAGGCGTTTAGGTAACGCCAGCTACTGGCTTTACGGCTTGGTCCTGCTGATGCTTCTTTATTTACTGGTGGGCAAGTTCCTGGCTGCACGGACCAGCTTCAGTTTGCCCTTTGCCCATTACTCCAACGGGGCTTTTCGGTGGATCAAACTGGGCGTGGGGGGTGTTTCTTTGCCCCTGATTCAGCCGTCAGAATTTTGTAAGTTGTTTTATATACTTGCTTTATCATGGTATTTGAGATTCAGGAGCAACTATGAAAGCATCAGGTCGCTGATTGGGCCATTTGTGTTGACGTTGTTGCCAGCCACGTTGATTCTACTGGAACCTGACCTGGGGACCTCGTTGTTGTTGATGCCTATCCTATTTATAATGCTGTTTGTGGCGGGCGCCAAAATTCGCCATTTGGCCCTGATTTTGATGATGGGCCTGGTGGTGAGTCCTTTTATGTGGTCCAAAATGCATAAGTACCAGCGGAGTCGTGTGAGCAGCGTATTACTTCAAAATGCATCGTTTAGCAAAAAGGTGGAGAATACGCCCTGGTTGAGCAAGCTATTGGTGGGCGGGCCCTTTCGTGCTCGTGAATGGAGAAATGATGCTGGTTTTAATCTGATTCGTTCGAAACTGGCTATAGCATCGGGTGGGGGGACCGGGCAGGGATTTCGCAAGGGACCCTTTATTAAATATGATAGGTTTCTCCCGGAAAAGGAAAATGACTTCATAATCGCTGCAATCGCCCATCAATGGGGATTTTTGGGGTGTCTTACTGTCATTGGGTTGTATGGCTTGATATTCTTGTGTGGTTTGGCGATTGCCTGGAACAACCCTGATCCCTTTGCCCGATTGGTGGTGATCGGCGTTTTGGCGATGTTTTCTGTGCAGGTGCTCGAAAATATCAGTATGAGTGTGGGTTTGATGCCTATTACAGGGCTGACTCTGCCTTTGATTAGTTACGGCGGCTCCAGTCTACTGGTTAATTTCCTGGCGATTGGCCTTTTAAACAACATTGGAAGATCCAGGCCGTTTTCAGTGGCCAACAAATTATCGTCTGAGAATGACAGGGATGGGTGGGATGATTTCAGGATTTAGGCGTATTGCCGGTTTGACCACAATCAGTCGTGTTTTGGGCATGATTCGTGATGCCGCGTTTGCCCATTTTTTTGGAGCGAATTGGCTCATGACGGCATGGGCCATGGGATTCAAGATTCCCAATCTGGCCAGACGCTTATTTGGCGAAGGCGCTGCATCGGCATCCTTTATCCCCATCTATAGTGAAACCTTGATTGAGGATAAGGTCAAGGCGCAGCGACTCGCCTGTACCATGGTGACTGTGATCATTGCTTTGTTGTCTGTGGTCGTACTCATGGGTGAAGTTGTTGTATGGACATGGTACGCGTTTTTTGAGACACGTGAGGGGGTGCAGTTAGGATTGGCCCTGTGTGGGATCATGATGCCTTACATGGTGCTGATCTGCTGCGTGGCCATTCTGTCTGGTATACTGCAGGTGCATCGACGTTTTTCTGCGCCGGCGGCTGCACCCATCGTGTTGAATCTCTGTATCATTGCTGGCACCATGTTGGCAGGAACCTGTCTGGATATGCCACCCGAGAAGCAGGTCTTCTTTGTGGCCGTGACTGTGCTTGTGGCCGGGTTTGCTCAGATTGGACTTCAGATTCCTTCGTTGGTGAGCAGCGGGGTCAGATTACGTCCTGCCTGGGACATTCACATGCCTGCCTTTCGCAAGGTGTTCATGCTCATGGGGCCCATGATTCTGGGATTGACCGTGACGCAGATCAATACGCTTCTCGATGATCTCATTGCCTTGGCCTTTATGAGACAGGATGGGTATCCCTTGGCGTATGGGGCTCCGTCGTTTCTCTATTACGCGCAGCGTTTATATCAGTTTCCTCTGGGGGTCTTGGGCATTTCTCTGGCGACCGCGATCTTTCCAAAGATGAGTGATGAAGCAGGGCGTCAGGATTTCGAAGGGCTGAAGAGGACGATTTCCCAGGGATTGCGTGTGGTGTTATTTGTGGCCATGCCTGCGACTGTGGGGATGTTTCTTGTGGCCCGGCCCTTGGTGGCGGTCATCTTTCAGCACGGACGTTTTACGGCGGCCAATACGCCTGTGGTGGCTTGGACATTGTGTTTTTACGCCATTGGCTTGTGCGGTTATTTTGCCCAGCAGATTTGTACTCGAGCCTACTACGCGGTGCAGGATTCTTCGACACCGGCCAAGAGTGCGGTGTTGGCTGTGGTGATCAATCTGGTGTTGAATCTCAGTTTGATCTGGGTGTTGGGGACTGCGGGGTTGGCCGCTGCCACGGCAGTGTGTTCGTATGTCCAGGTGGCTTTTTTGGTGCGAGGGCTTCGTAGACGTTTTGGCGATGGCCTGTTGACTAGCCTTTCGAAAACTTGTGTGAGAACCTGTTGTTGTTCAGTCATCATGGCGTTTGTGGGCGGGGGGATTCTTTGGGGACTGAACGGGTTGCCCGAGACCTTTGTATTTCAATGTGTCAGGCTGGCTGTGACGGTGCCTGTATCAGCAGGCGTTTATTTGGTGATGGCCAAGGTGATGCACATGGAGGAATTGTCGTTGCTCGCAGGCAAAGAGCGATAGTTTTGGCCGATAAAAGGGTGTGCTTGAGAGGCTTTTTTGGCTAAAGCGACGTCCTGCCTTTTCCGAATAGCGGGTAACAGGACGTTTTTATATTAAGGAGTGATTGATGCGCACGGATACGCTTTTCTGTGTCATAATCAAGTGTTTGGTGATTGTTTGCACTGCGAACCTGGGATTTGTATGTACTCAGGCGGCCTGGGGGCAGACATCTCCGGGCCATATGCCTCCACAAATTGCGTCCGAAAAAATCTCCTCCGGTGCGATTTCACAGGTTTTTACCCAGTTGACTGATGATTTAGTGCATGTGGAATCATTGGGATCTTCGCGCTTTGAGCAGGCCATTTTGTATGCATTGGCCGCGTTGGATCTAAACATCAATAATCGCCAAGCCCATCAATCTCTCATGTCTCTGGCTGGCAGATGGCCAGACAGAGACTATTCATCGTCAGTACTGACATGGCTTCTCAACGCCAATCATGATTATTCGGATTGGCAACTATTTAAGGCGTCTCTGACATATGTTTTGGATCATACCAAGGTTGCCTATCGCAAAGAACAGATCGTCAAACAACTCCTGGAACGAGTGTCGACAAAGAATCAATTTGTCCGGTCAGAGCTTCTTGTGGTTTTGGCGACATTGGCGTATGAAAACAACAATGAATTAAAAGCGCATGAATATTTTTCTAGCGCTTACACCTTGTGCAAATACAACAAAACGGCATTCATGCGGTTGGTCCAGCTGGCGCCTGATCAGATTCCTGCGCAGATGTATTTTGAGCATTTGCGATATGTGGTGCGAGAGAATCCTTTAGACCTGGAGGCCGCTTTGGCCTTTGCTCAATACTCCGAGCGATTGGAGTTGTACGGGCTGGCTGCAGGGGCGTATGGCTACTGCGCAGACCTGCATGACTACCTTCATCCATCTGAGGAACTGCCCACTCATATTTTCCTGCCCTGGGCTATTAGCTGTTACAACAGTGTTCCGCATATTGATCAGGTCAGGGACATTGTGTTTCGCATCCATCGGACCCATCAGTTTAATATCTTTTTGGAGTCTATTTTAGCCAGAACCACTTTGGCTCAAGGCCTTGAGGCGGAGGCCCAAGCCATGTTTGCTGCGATCGAACGAAGGGCAGAGGATATTGTCAATGCCGGAGGGCCTGAAGTGCAGGGAAAACAGATGGCCTGGTACTATTGTTTTGTGCATCCTGATGAAGGCAAGGCCTTGGAATGGGCCAATCAGGTCTATTCAGAAGATCCGAATTCTGTGGCTGCCACCAGCCTGTTATCCTATGCACTGATCATGAATGATCAGTTTGAGTGGGCCAAGCCCTTGGCCATGAAGAGCGATACACAGATTGCCCAGATTTCGCAGGCCATTTTGGCCTTGGCAGAAAAACAGGAAGAAGAGGCCGTGGTTTTGCTGCGAAAGGCCATTGTCAGAGATCCCAGTTCCTTTGTGGCAGAGTTTGCCAAAAAACTGCTCAAAGAGAAGGGGGTTCTGTACAAACCACAGATCCAATCCAATGAGATCCTGTCCAGTTTGGCCGGTCAGTTTGGGAAGTTTATTGTGCCGCAATTCGAAGATCCCAACGATCGATTGGCTGTGCGATTCGAAATTCGTCGAAAGAACATAGATTTTGGAGAGAGCATTTCGGGCATAGTTTCCATTGTGAATAGGTCAAACGAGCCCCTATTGATCAGTGATGACAGCGTGATTCGAGGGCATATTCAGATCAATGCGTCAGTGCGTGGTGTGATTAAACAAGACATTCCTTCTTTGGTCTCTGAGCGTCTGTTCACGCGAAAGTTGATTGCACCAGGCAAGTCAGCATCGGTATCTGTACGACTGGATCGTGGCAAGCTCAAACAAATTCTTGAAAGCCATCCGCAGGCAGTTCTGGATATTGACTTTACGTTGTTTGCGAATGCCCCGCAAGAAGACCAGGCCGAGGTGTCACCGTTTGCTATTAAGCCGGTGTCGGTGTCTGTACACAGGCCCGGGGCCGTGATTACAACGCGAGCGTTGAATAACCAGTATTCTGCCATTGTGATGAGTGATGCGTCCAGCAGAGTGAAGACAGGGAAACTGTTTCTTGGATTGCTCAGGGAGCAGGCGGTCATGGCTGAGCAGGGGGCTCTGTACCATTTCCGATATGCGGATTGGATGCCAGGACGTTTGACTTCGGCGTTTTCAAGTGAATCAGGATTACTCCTGTTGGACACATATGCAGAGTGGGAGAGCAAAACTGAATTGATGGTTAACATGCTGGGTATGTCATTGGACGACAAGATCAGTACAGCAGTGGCTCGTCATTTGAGAAACCCTGCATGGCCGACTCGAATGATTGCTCTGAGCGTGTTGAACTATTCACATGGGGAAACCTTCACTGATGTGTTGACTTGGAGTAAGAAATACGACACGCATCCTTTGGTGAGACGTTTGGCCGAGGCAATGCTGTTACCTGAAACGCCAGTGTCTGATGTCTCAAATCCTGTAACACGCTCACACTAAGAGAGCAAACTTGTTGGTTTGTTGGGTCCACAAAGAACCTGGAACCGCGAATTCCTTTTGTGAATTCCTTCAGATCGCCGAAGTATTCGGGCCTTTTTCTTTGAAAATCCAAAAAATATGTTTGTAATAGGCTGATTATTCTGTATCATTCTCATTCTTAAAATTATCATTTAAAAAGTAAGAATTTTGCGATTGAAAGGGATAGATATGGCAGCTGTTGTTGATAGTAGTATGTGTACTGGTTGCGAATCATGCGTTGGTGAGTGCCCCAGCGAGGCTATCAAGATGGTTGACGGCAAAGCAGTGATTGATGCAGATGCTTGCGTAGATTGTGGCGTTTGCGTTGATGCTTGCCCCGTAGAAGCTATTAGTCTATAAATAATAAGATTTCTTGGTCCCATCGTCTAGTCGGGCCTAGGACACCGGGTTTTCAACCCGGCAACAGGGGTTCGAATCCCCTTGGGACTATATGTTTAAGAGAGACGCTAATCTGATTGGTGTCTCTCTTTATTATGCGCTCATTGCCATTGTTCTGCTGCTGAAGTTTTCAGAGGACAGTATGCCGTTTCAAAACACGATTTTCTGAATACTGGCTACTGAGAATTGACTGCTACAGGGCTTTCTGAAAAAGTCCTGTTAAGGCATGGATTTGGGTGTCGCTTGGGGGGATCTCAAGTAGTTTGGCGTTAAGGTCAGGGGATCTGCGAATAATCCCTCTGAGGCATTTTTTTGCCCAAGACTAAATACGGCAGATGCTCTGGGTGTCCACGAGGACTGATCCAGAACCGTGACCCGGTCACATTCAAATCGATCGGCATAGTAGACCAGCCCATCTCCGAGGATCGCTACTGGGCCGTGGGTACGCACAAAAGAATCTGCAAATTCCTGGGGCGTCATAAGGCAGTCATCCATGATTTTTTCGGGGACCTGAACCCGGGGTGTTTTTTTCGCGGGGACTTTGTACCCAGCCACGAAAAACTTGTTCCTCTTGGCATCGACTATTGTCGCAAGACTAGAAAACTCACTTGAGGTGGGGGCTGTGGCGTTTGTAGCTATTGTATCAAGTGTGCTGACAGGTACGATTGTTGCTCCGTTGGCCAACGCCATGGCCTTGGCCGTGGTCACGGCAATTCTAAGGCCTGTAAAGCTGCCTGGGCCAATGGATATACAGACCTGCTTGATTTGACGAGGTGTGGAGTTGTGCTGTTCAAGTAGGTTATGGAGTGCGGGTAAGAGCTCGCTGCTGTGCTGGAGAGGCGTGGAGAAAGTCTGTTCTGCCAGTAGTTTTCCCCGGATGCCAAGGGCGACAGATCCGATGCGACTCGACGTTTCAATGGCGATTGTGACTGATTCTTCTGTCATTTGGGTGTCCTAAACGGGGGGTCATTAGGTTCTCTTGGCAGTAAAAAGCCACATTTTACTGCGTGCATGCCGATATTGCACGAAATCTATCTGTGTTTTTTAAAGGAGCATCGTTTTGGTACATTGCCTAGGTTGCGTTGTTGCTGTAGATTATCGGATCCTTTAACGAAAAGGGATTTTTCCCTTGAAAAAATTAAATATTTTTACTAGATTGAATGGACCGATTTCCAACCTACAACATAACTGGAGGTTGTAACTAACATACAGGGTGTATATCGTTCATACGGGGTGTATATCGTTTCCCGTTGAGGGTGATTCAATTATAGGCAGGAGGTTTAGTTTTGAACAAGCCGAGATTTGTACGAGAAGTCTATGGCAGGAAGTCTCTGTCGGTCGTTTTGGTAGTCATTTGTATCCTTTCATTTTTGCCATGGGAGGCTGCTTATGGTCAGTCTAGCCAGGCAGGTCTTGCTTCCGCTCGGTACTACATGAGTGTTGGGAACAAGCAATACAAGCAGGGTGCCTACGATGATGCCGAAAAATATTTGCTCAAGGCCCAGGGCTATCAGCAATATCTCTCCAAAAAGGAACGAGGCAAGCTGAATCTCCTCATCGAGCGCGCACACAGCGCGGTTGTCGGTCGACGAGAGGCTGTGCAAGGCCTTCAGTCTGCCAAGCTTCTGAGCAAGCAAGGCAATACTGAAGAGGCCTCAGTCTCATTGGTTAAACTTAAGGGCAATTCTTACTTGACCGATGGAGAACGTAAAGAGGTTAACGGTCTTCTGGGGGCAAAAAACAATGAAACGCTGCCTGCCACTGCGTTGACGCCACCACTGCCTGAAGATCAGAAAGACGTGGTTGTGTCTGACAATGAAGTGGGTAGCTACATTGAAAAGATCAAACAAGATCGTCTGACTGTCCGGTCACACGTGCGTGCTGTGGTGAGCAATACAGGCGTGAAAGTGGCTCAATTCATTGCGGCTGAACGTTATGACCTGGCTGAGAACGAAGTGGACAAGGCACGTCATTTGGTTGAGAGCAGTACATTACATCTAGGCTCAGACTTGACGCGTCGCTATTCTCTTTACGTTGAGCAGCTTGCCACTCAAGTGACCAGTGCCAACCAGGAAACAGCCTGGAATGCTGAGCAGGGCAGGCGTGAATCGCTGCTCAAAGATCAGACAAATCTGGCTAAAGATCAGGACATTGAGCAACAAAAGACGATTATCGAACTTATGAAACAGGCTCAAGTATTTAAACAAAGACAACTCTATGATGCGGCATTGGCACAGGTCGAGGGTGTGCTGAGGATCGATCCGCAACATGATGGTGCGCTGCGTTTGAAAACAGAGATTAAGGACACCCTGCTGTATAGACGCCAGTATGACCTTGAAGAGAAATCTGAAGAGGAACGCACAAAGATGCTGATCGATACCTCTGAGGCCAGCATTCCCTATTCTGGTGAATTAAATTACGGTGACAATTGGGAAGAGATTACCAATAAAGAGACCCGTCAGCCGGATGATCCGATTGAGCTGGATCCGGCCAATAAGCTCGTTTATGAGCAGTTGGATTCAATTGTTGATATGTCTCAATTGACGTCAGAATTACCAGCCAGTGCTGCATTTGAACTCTTGAGAGATTCTGTATCGCCTCCGCTTCAGCTTGTGGTGCTCTGGAAAGACCTCTTTGAGAACGCAGAAATTGAACCTACCACCCCCATTGATATGGATGGTTTGGGTGATGTTCGTTTGGGCACGGCCCTTGAGAACCTGTTGGATGCCCTGGGGGGTGGTTTTTATGAACTGGCTCATGTGGTTGAAGGGGGTGTTGTTAAGGTCGGGACCATAGAAACACTGCCGCAGAAGCTTGAAACACGCATTTATGATATCAAGGACCTTGTGCAAGCCCCATCCATGGGCATGAGCATGATGGGTGGCGGTATGATGGGTGGCTCCATGGGTGGCTCCATGGGTGGCTCCATGGGCGGCTCAATGGGCGGCGGTATGATGGGCGGCTCTATGGGCGGTTCCATGGGCGGCGGTATGATGGGCGGCTCTATGGGCGGTTCCATGGGCGGTTCCATGGGCGGTATGATGGGCGGTTCCATGGGTGGTTCCATGGGCGGCGGCATGATGGGCGGTTCCATGGGCGGTTCTATGGGCGGCGGCATGATGGGCGGTTCCATGGGCGGTTCTATGGGCGGCGGCATGATGGGCGGTTCCATGGGCGGTTCTATGGGTGGTTCCATGGGCGGTTCTATGATGGGTGGCTCCATGGGCGGTGGTATGATGGGCGGTGGTGGTATGGGCATGATGAACAGCATGCGTGCCACGCAAGGCGCCTATGCTCTGACCAGTTTGATCCAACAGACCATTGAACCAGACAGTTGGTATGACATGAGTGAACTGGGTGAAGGTACGATTACGATGTATCCCACTGAGTCCCCAAGAAAACTGGCAGTGCTTGCGACACGTGAAGTGCACAAGCAAATTGACAGTCTGCTTGAAGAACTGCGCAAGACATTGGGCGATCAGGTCACCATTGAATCTCGTTTCCTGGCTGTGAGCGAAAACTTCCTGAAGGATGTTGGAATTGATGCTGAAATTGCCTACAACGGATTGGGTAACAAATGGGGCGCTGTGACTCTGAATCAGAACTCGTTTGATACGGCCAAAGCAGATGGTTCGTCTGTGCCAGGCACGATTGGTGGCAGTGCAGAAGCTGGGCGTATCGGTACCAGCTGGGGCTCCATTTTAAACACACTCAGTGCAGAGTTCATTATTCGGGCCACGGAAGGACGAAACGACTCAAAGACCCTGAGTTCACCCAGGGCCACGGTTATGAATGGTGAGAATGCGACGTTCAGTTCGCAGGCTCAAAGTTACTTCTATCTGACACCATCGGTTCAGACTGGTGTTGTTTCAGGTAGCTTGACTGGAGGCAATACAACGAATACTCAGAACATTCAACCGAATATGCAGAATATGATGCTGGGTACTCAATTAAGCATTGAACCTGTGATTACCAAGGATAAGAAGCATGTGCTCCTTAATATTGACACCATGCAGACAGACTTCCTGGGTGTAAAAACCCAAGTGACACAGAGTCCGGTTATTGGTGATGATGGTTCTGTGACAGTGACAGAATGGGAAAACAACTCTCCTGAGACTGAGACGACCACCATTACCACACGTGTTTGTGTGCCTGATCAGAGTACGCTGCTGTTGGGTGGTATGAGGATCATGGCTGAGATGGACAAGGAATCAGGTATTCCGATTTTGAGACGTCTGCCTCTGATTGGCAATTTGTTTGGCAATCGAAGCAAGGTTCGCGATCGCAAAGTGCTCTTGATTCTTGTGAAGCCTACGATTTTGCTGAGAGACGAGCGTGACCAGGAAGCATTGAAAGCCATCAATACGGCGAGCACTCGAGTTTACTAATAAAGCTTGTTACATAAGCGTCAACATGTTGCCGGCTGAAATGGAACTTTCTTTGCAGGCCGGCAGTTAGTCAAGACATGATTTTAAATACGGAAGAGAATAATGATGCAACAGACTCAGAGGCATGCGAGAGCCTTGCGAATCCTTATCGGCTCAGTCTTAATAATTCTGTGTACTCAAATGGGTTTGGCCTCAGCCCAAGACCTGGGCGGAGTGTCCATGTCTTGGCTATTGCAGGACAGTGACGCATATCGGACACACTCGATTATCGTTCGATTTGGATCAACAGGTTCGGCGTCTATGGCAGGCCCGAGAACCACTCAGTCCCTTTTGACACAGAGAGCCAGTGGCATTTTGCCAGGCGCTAAAGTGACTCGCGTACTGAGTCAGGTTGTTTCTAATCTCGTTACTATCGAATTGCCCGAGTATGTGAGTGTACAGGATGCCGTGATGCGATTTAATGCAGGCGCTCAGGTTTTGTATGCAGAGCCTTTGTATCTCGTTCGCATCAATTATACTCCGTATGCAGGAACACCTCCGAATGACACATTCTTTGGTGATCAGTGGGCTTTGAATAACGAAGGGCAGACCGGCGGTCTGCCTGGTGCTGATATCAATGCGCCTGAAGGCTGGGAGATTCAAGCCAACGCTGAAGAGGTCGTTGTGGCCGTTCTGGACACGGGTGTTGATTACAATCATCCGGATCTGTATCAGAATATGTGGTATATGGAAGATTTTGCCTATCCGGAAGATGCCAATTTTACGGATCCCAATTCTGATAGCTATGTGGTAGATGGTGACCCCAATTATATTGTCCGGGATTACGGTCCTGATTTTATCACCAACCAGTCTGTGCTTGCTGATGATGCGAACGATTTCAACGAAGATGGTGATCCCAATGACGGGCATTTCCATGGTACGCATGTGGCCGGTATTGTGGGTGCCCGGGGGAACAATGAAGAAGGTATTTCCGGTGTAGCGCCAATAGTCAAGATGATGGCTGTGCGCGTGCTGGACGCCGACGGTGTTGGTGATATCACAAGTGTTGTTCTTGGCTTTGAGTATGTGCTGGGCCATGTTTCAACCACAATGCTGGACGAGACCGAGCTTACGGTTCGCGTGATCAACTGTTCCTTTGAAATGAGCGGATACAGTTCCGCCCTCGACGAGCTAATTGATGCGGCCAATAATGCCAATGTTCTGGTGGTCTGCGCCGCTGGCAACTCCGGAATGGACAATGATATATCCCCGGTCTATCCAGCCAATGCGATGGAGTTTCATGACAATGTGGTTAGCGTGATGGCCACAGACCACTTTGATAACCGTGCCTACTTTTCCAATTATGGCAAAGAGACGGTTCACCTGGGTGCGCCTGGTGAAAACATCATAAGCTGCATACCTCAGTATGAAACAGCTGCCATGGCTGAATTGGAGATGGCAACCCTGTACGGTTTCCTGTCAGGTACGTCTCAGGCGGCCCCTCATGTGTCTGGTGCTGCGGCTTTGGCATTTACCATGAGACCTGAATTGACGGCTGTTCAAATGCGGAATCGTTTCCGTTATCAGGCAGCCGTGGATAAAGTCATCCCGGACTTGTGCGTGACGGATGGCCGTTTGGTCCTGGATAAGTTCCTGGGCTTGATGTTGCCGGGGTCGGTGATCAATGCCACGCTGGGTGAATTCTATGACACCATTCAAGAGGCCATTAATGCCGCCAGTAATGGCCATGAAATCGTGGCATTGCAGGGACGTCTTTACCCTGAATCCATTGACTTCCTGGGCAAGGCCATTCTCGTTCGTAGTGGTGACCCTGACAGTGATCCCGACTATGGCGAACCCAATGTTCTGGATACGTTTATTGCCGGTATCGATGCTGAGGAGTCCGACTCCCTGGTGACCTTCCAGTCAGGCGAAACCGAGACCTCCATACTGAGAGGCTTTACCATTGACAGTGCACCGCAGAGCGGTATTGTGCTGATTAATGCGTCCCCGTCCATTGAAACCTGTATCATTGCACGCCACTTGAATCGGGGTGTGGTGAGTGATGGGGGCGGTGCCACCTTTATAGATACGGTAATCGAAGAAAACCAGTCCATTATTCCCATGTTTGGCATGTTTGGCATGTTTGACATGATGATGGGTGAAGAGCCAAGCATCGAAGCTACCGGTGATGGTGGCGGTGTTTATGCCACTGGCGGTTCGAACCTGACCTTTACAGGCTGTACCATTAGAGACAACCAGGCAGTGTATGATGGTGGCGGCCTGTTTGCTGACGCCGGATCATTGTTAACGCTCACGGATTCGTCTGTGTTGACGAATATGACATCTGCCGGATACGGCGGAGGCATGTCGATTCGTTCGGCCGAGTTGGTGTTGAACGATACGCTGGTCAGGGGTAATACGAATATCACGATAGACTCCTGGGAAGGTGGCGCTTTATACGCCATTAATGCCACGATCGAGGTCCTGGATTCGATATTCTCTGACAATGCCGGCTACTATGATGGTGGTGCGATCTATGCGGATCACTGTGTTGACGTGTCTCTGACCAATTCTCAGTTTATGGGCAACAGTTCTGTGATGAGCGGTGGTGCTTTAGCGAATGTCGCTTCGCCTCTGACGATCAAGAACTGCCTGTTTGTGGATAACGTGGCAGATGGCTACGATGCCGGTGCCTTGCTGATCACGGATAGTGAGATGTCTCTGACAAATTCAACGTTTGTCGGAAACTACAGCGAATCAGTGGACGCACGCGGTGGTGTGATGCGTCTCGATGGCGGTACAACGGCACAGGTGGCAGACTGTATCTTCACGGAAAATGATGACGTGGCCATCTATGTGGACGACAAGCATTCCACAGTAGAGATTATTCATTCACTGTTCCACGACAATCCCAAGGGCGATTTCGAGAATGCGGCCCAGGGGGTGGCGGTTACCTTGGATGATCCCAATGAAACGGACGAAATGCCGGGTTACAATAACATTATTGGAAACCCCATGTTCGTCACCGGCCGTCTGGGTCACTACTATCTCAGTCAGTATGAAGCCGGACAAATCCTGGATGTCAATGGTGTGGTTGTGGATATGGACCTGAATCCAGGCGGGGCCACAAGCCCGGCAGTGGATCGAGGTAGTGCCCTGGCCACTGAGTTGGGCATGAACATGCTGTCCACACGCACTGACAACACAACCGATGCACAGGGCGATAAAGATCAGGGCCTGGTGGACATCGGTTTCCATTTCAAGGACTCTGATAGCCCCATTTTCTATGTCATTGAGTTTGGGACAGATCCCAATGAGTCTGAGGCAGATCCCAATGTAGCCGAGGTCAACCCTGCACAGAGTGTGGCTGTCCAGTATACTCAAATTCTACTGACAGCCACGGTCAATGATCCCAATCAGAATATGTTTAATCGCTGGGAAAATACGGATGATGATAACCGTGTGGATCGAGATGCCTCAGGGTATCCCATGCCAGTGCAGAACAATGTGGTGACTGCGACAAGGCACATGTTCTTCGCTCAGAATCAGGCCATTGTGGCTCACTATGAGACCGTGGAAGTGGAACTGATCATGCTGGTGGGTCGCGGAGAAGCTGGCAATGGTCGGATTGATGAACCCAAACGCAGAAGTTTCTGGCGAAGGGGCTCGGTCGTTGATTTGAAAGTCACGCCCGATGATCCTAGGTCTAACGTTGAATGGCACAATACAAATGATGATTATGCGACGGGGTGGACCAACACGGTGACGATTGAACCTCCGTTTAAGACTGACCGGTTTGGCCGACAGACCAAGGAAGTGCTTGTTGAGTTCTTTGTGCCCAACACCTTGATTGTGCCGGACCAGTACAAACATATACAGGAGGCTTTATACCGCGCAGAACCCGGTGATATCATTCTCCTGAAACCTGGCGTCATACGCTATGAATCTGATGAAGGTAGCCTTCTTATTACCAAGGCAGTCACTATTCAAAGTGATGATCCATCGGATCCGGCGATTGTGACCCAGACGGTATTGGATGTGTCTATTGATTTTATAGGGGTAGAGCCCAATACCGTACTCAATGGTATTACGATACGTAACCAGCAAAATAATCTTTCTGGTACTTGGCCTAATGGTAATGGCAGAGATGGAGAGCATGAGGGCCATGATGCTGGCTCTGCCTATGGTGGTGCTATTCGCTTTAATTATGCGTCACCCACCGTTAAAAACTGTGTGTTTACCGGGTGTATCGCCGAGGGTGGCACTGGTGGCAATGGCGCAGGCGGCACCGCAACTGACCCGTTTGGTGGCAATGGCGGTCTGCCCGGAATTGGTGCGGGTGGCGCGATGGCTATTATGTCACAGAGCAATCCCCTCATAGATAACTGTACCTTCTCGGATTGTCAGGCTATTGGCGGTAGTGGTGGCAATGCTGGTATTGGAGTAAATGGTAGTCTTAGTCGTGCTGGTTGGGGTGGCGGCTGGTCACCCAGGTGGGTGTCCCCTGAGCTCTGGGAATCGTATCAAATGTTCTCAATCCCCGGTCCGTTTAACCTGTTGGAAGAGAATAATTTCTATTATGATCTACTGATTTTCGATGACTGGACCGTGGAATATACGGGCAAGGGCGGGGCGGTGTTTATTGACCGAACCAGTTCTCCCACGTTGATCGATTGTGTCTTTACTAATAACCAGGTGAGTGCGGGGACTCTTGGCGAAAGTCCTTATGCCTGGCCATTCACGTCCTGGGCTCCCCACCTGTATGGCGGTGCTGTGCATATTGGCGAGCATAGAGAATTATTCTATTTTTATGATTTCTTTGATCCATCGAATCCATTCGATTTCTTCAATCCAGTGAACTATGATCCGATCAACCCCGGGATACAGTGGAATTTATTTCCTGCCACTGCTCAACCCAAGTTTGTGAATTGCTGGTTTGGCGAAAACAGCCTTGTGCCTGATCCTAATGCAGTCGTGGAGCACTCAATGTATGGTAGCGGAGGGTGTGTATCAGTGGTTGATGGCGTGATGCCGACCTTCGAAGGCTGTACGTTTATGGACAGTAACGCGCCATTTGGCGGAGCTATTTCCAGTTATGATTCCGATTCAACGATAAAGGATTGCGAATTTGTGGGGAATGTGGGATTGCACGGTGGTGCTGTGGCGACGGTTGAAGGTGTGACTGTTATTTCCGGCAGTGAGTTCAGAAACAACTCAGCCAGCGAAGAGCTTTTGACCTTTGAGGCAAATGGCCTCCAGATTCAGTTTGGTGGTGTGGGACAGGGTGGTGCCTTGTGGAACGGGCATGGCTCTCTGACCTTGACCGATTCTGTATTTAATCAGAACCTGGCCAGTTTGGCCGGTGGGGCCATCTACTTAAATGGTGGTGATCCCAATGATATCTCACCTATACTGCACAACTGCCTGATTACGAACAATGTGTCCCAGAAACAGGGTGGCGGCATTGCCGCCACCATGTTTGCCAGTCCCTATATTTCGAATTGTACAATTGCTGACAACCGGGCTGTGGGTGCTCTGGCCTATGGTGGCGGTTTGTATCTGGGATGGGATAGCGACAGCGTGCTTGTCGATTCCATTCTGTGGAACAATGAGGCCTCGATGGGCTCTCAGATTGGGTTGGGATCCAGCCATGCAGAGGCTGATCCTCGTTTCAGCACATTGACGGCATCCTATTCAAATATTGACTTTGGGTTGGATCAAGTGATACCTGACAAACTTGATCTGGTGATCTGCATTGACACCAGCGAAAGTATGACCACGGCAGTGCAAACGATTCAGACTCAGATTCTGACTATTACCGATACGCTTGAGTCCTTGACCGATGATATGCGTGTGGCCATTGTGGATTACCGTGATTTATCTGAAGATCCTTACGGCGACCCCAACTTGGACTATCCGTTCTCTTCTGTGCTTGCGTTTAGCAGTTCGACTGCAGACATTCAACGTGCCGTGGCATCGTTGACGATCGGTGGCGATGGCGATGTACCGGGCACGGTCTATTCAGGTCTGGTTCAATCTCTGACAGGTGGCATTTCGGGTATATGGCGTCCAGGAGATGATGTGAAGCGTGTTGTCCTTCTGATTGGCGATGCAGAGCCGCATGATCCTGAGCCCACGAGCAACTATACATTTACCACGATCCAGACCCTTCTGATTCAGGAGCCAAGCAGGCAGATTTATGCGATTCCTGTGGGGGGTGATGTGGCCACGTCGTCGGCATTTATGCGATTGGCACAAGCCAGTGGTGGTCTGCTGTTCTCCTCTGCCACAGGATCAACGGTTGTGGATTCGATTCTCGAAGCATTTGCCTCCTTGTTTACTACGCCTGAACCATTCTTCCTGGGCCACAACAGCCAGCTTGTGGGATGGGATCAAGCAGTGGAAACATGGGATCCCAATCAACACAACATCAGCGAAGATCCCAATTTTGTGATGGGGTACTACCTCAGCCAGATTGAAGCGGGTCAATTGATCACGAGTTCCAGTGTGGATGCCGGCAGTGCAGATGTAAACAGACTGCCCATACGCATGGATACCTATACGACGCGTACTGGTGGCACCCAGGATATGGGCCGCGTGGACCTTGGGTATCATTATCGAGATGGTTTGGCTCAGCAATGGTTGACCGCTGAAGTATTACCAGGCGACGATGGATTGCTCCATGGATCAATCACACCTGACAAACTTGCGGTGTTTAGCGAACTGCAAGACAATATGATCATCGTTACTGCCATACCAGATCCTGGTTACAAGGTCAAGGTCTGGACAGGCACAGATGACGATGAAACGATTCGTGCTTTCAATACTGTGACGGTTGACACTGATAAATATGTGAGTGTCACCTTTGAGCCTGCTGCAAGATTCTACTATCAGGCAGAGATTGTGGACAGTGGTGATGGACCGCATGGGGCACTATCGCCGACCGAAGGTTGGGTTGATGAAGGCACAACCGTGGTGTTCACGGCGATCCCTGACGACGGTTTTGAGGTCAAGCAATGGATCAACACGGATGATGATGCCAGTCTCGATACCATGAACACGGTGTTGGTAGACGCCAACAATGTGCTGGTTCGTGTAGAGTTTACAGAGTTGACCAAGAACGTGTTGACTGTACCTTCAGACTATACCACCATTCAGGCGGCTGTGGCAGCTGCCATTGATGGAGATACTATTGTGGTTGATCCTGGTGTGTATCAGGCCGGTGAAAATGGCTATCTGATGCTTCTCAGCAAGGCGATCACGATCACCTCTCGCTTCCCAAGTGATCCGTGTTCTGTGTCCAACACTGTGTTGGACGGATACGCTAATGATCCTGATCGCGAATTCGCGAACATGGGTATTCTCATTGCTGCGGATACGGACAACAGGACGGTTCTTAATGGCTTGACCATCAGGCATTGCGGTGGCGCGGTCAATACGAATGTGGCCGACGACGGTGATCGAGATGCAGGCCATCCTGATGGCTATGATGGTCAATTTGCGGCAGGTAGTGCGTTGATCGTACTTCCCAATGCCAGCCCATTGATCAAGAATTGTATCTTCGAGAACAACTTCATCATTGCCCAGGATGGTGGTAATGGTGAAAATGCTGATGATACCAGCAATGCCGGTCGCGGCGGCTGGGGTGGTTGGGCTCGCGGTGGTGCAATCTATTGTGCCTCTAACTCCAGTCCGACCTTTGTAAACTGCCGCGTTGTGAACAACTTTGCTCAGGGCGGTAATGGTGGCAATGGTGGTGACGGTGCTGACAATGACACCGGCGATACCTTGCCGAATTACGGTGGTAACTATACGCCAGGCGAGAATGTCTACATTGACCCCAATAGCCTGAACGTTGAGGTTGTGGACCAGGAACTCTGGACGCTGTGGACCTGGGATTATGCGTCCACGTACAAATTTGCCTTGAGCGAAGATGCGATTAGCGACGTGAATCTGGTCTTCGCGCTGGATGTGCTTGGTGCCGGCGGCCCATATATGGGTGATGAACGTGATTATACGGCCTTTGGTGGTGGCGTGTATTGTGGTACATCGAGTCAGGTGAGCTTTATTCACTGCGAGTTCAGAGGTAACCGTACTTATGGTGGCCTGACAGGTATTGGCGGTCTGCCCGATGAAGCTGATCGCAACATTGAGCCTCTCTATACCACGGAGCTGCCCAGTTTTGGTGGTGGTGTATTTTGTGATACGGATTCTCTGGTCACCTTTGACGGCTGTACGTTTGCTGAAAATGTCGTCTCCAGTGTGGTCGATGCCAATGGTGTGAATGCCAATGCTGTGAATATCGAGAACCGTCCGAATCCCTATATGGGATACGGTGGCGGTGTGAGTACCGACACGAATGCCAGAGTCTTCTTTGCCGATTGTAACTTCATAGATAACCTGGCCGATTTGGGGGGTGGTATCTATGTCAAGGATTCATTGGCGGATGTGATAGACAGTAACTTTATCAGAAATTCAGCCCTCCAGGGTGGTGCATTCGCCGGGACAGGCGGAGATATCATCATTGCTGACTGTAATGTTGTGGCCTGTGTAGCCACCGACGATATTGATGACCCGAATGATGATGACATACTGCCATTGGGTGCAGGGATCTACCTGTCCTCTTGTCCGGCCCAGGTCACTGATTCGAACTTCTTCTCGAATTCTACACCAGGCTCTGGTGGTGCGATCTATATTCGTGGCAATAAACCCACGATTACCAACTGCTTGTTCAGGAATAATGGCGCTGGTCATGACGGTGGAGCCTTGTCTATTAACCACTTTGCAGTGGCTACCATTAGAAATTCAACCTTCTATCACAATCTCTCTGACCCGAACATTCTGGGTGGCACTGAGGATATGGGATATGGTGGTGCGTTGTTCTGTGGCTCCAAGAGTCGTACCTTTGTGACTGACAGTATCTTCTTTGAGAATCAGGCGCACCTGGGTGGTGAGTTTGCTGTGATGTTTGGTAGTGTGTACAATGATGAGTGTGCCACCCTGACACTGGCCTACAGTACCATTACAACGGGCCCCAATGATGTGTATACAGAATGTGACACGCTGGTCTATGGTGAAAAGGTTCTGTGGGGTGTGAATCCTCAGTTTAGAGTGGGGCCGTTGGGCAGTCACTATCTGGCATCAAACAGCTCGGCTGTGGATGCGGGTAGTACGACATCGTATGCCGCTGGCATGATTACCTATACCACCCAGATTGATCCTCGCAAGGACACGCCTGATACCGGTACAGTCGACATTGGATATCACTATAAATTGGCTGAACCATGTCGTGCCTGTGATCTTGTAAAGGACGGCAGCATAAACACCTCTGACCTTGACCGGTTTACTGAACTGGCACAAGAGTGGATGAGCGAAATCTGTCATGCTGGCAACAACTGGTGTGACGGCGCCGATCTGTCATACGATGGCAGCGTGGATGACATTGACAGGGGCCTGATTGAACTCTGTCAGGACACCAATGATGTGACACCGCCGTCGCCCAATCCTTCAAAGTGGTCTGTGCAGCCATATCTTGATGACAATCAAGCCCGTATGGTTGCCAAGGTGGCAGAAGATGGCTGGTGGCTTGACCAGGTGGAATACTACTTCCAGAATATATCGGGCAATGGCCATGACAGTAATTGGCAGGCAAGCCCGGTGTATGTGGATAATATTGGGTCAGAAAGCGACGCCTATGGCTACCGATTTAAGGTGCGTGATCCTGCGGGCAATGAAACCCAATGGTCCAAGATCAAACACGCCAGTCCGGGGATCAATATTGCTCCAGTGGGTCCCTTGAGCCTGTCATTGCTTGAAGCAGGCGTGACCTATCTCCAACTGTTGGCAGAACAGCTCTTTGATGTGGATGGCGTTCAATACTACATGGAGATTGGTGACGAGGATTATGACGACAGTGGTTGGTTCGACTTTGATCCCAATGGTCTGGTTGTTGATCCGAATGATCCCAACAACTTGATAGTGCTTGATCCTAATGATCCGAATATGGCAGGTCCAAACTTCAGGTTCACACAGCTTGAACCGAGTACGACCTACAGATTCAGAATCAAGGCCAGGGATAAATCAGATGATCAGTTGGAAACGGGTTACTCCGACTGGTTTAACTTCACGACTCTGGATGCCAACGAACTGTTGCCACCGACACCGAATCCCTTAACCTGGAGTGAGGACGATGTCAATGGATTTGATGGGACGCCTCGGTCGACATTGATAGAGACTACCGCTGGTTTTGAATGGTTCGGTGTAACCATGACCTGTATCGTGGCTGATGATGTGGACAGCCCACCGGTTGAATATTACTTCCAGTGCAGCGAAGGCGCATGGGACAGTGACTGGATTATTGATCCGACCTATACAACACTTAGAGTTGGCGGTCGAATGGCTGCGGAGGATCTATGGTTCAGGGTTAGGGCACGTGACCAGTCTGGTAATATGACCCAGTGGAACCCATGGTTCCAGGTGACTGGTGGCCAGGCCAGTGGCACTGCCAACACCAATACCAATACCGGTAACACGGGTAACACAGGTAATGTGGTTAATGGCAACACAGGCAATAACCTGCTCCAATAAGCCTCATCTATTAACGTTTTCCAAAAGCGGTTTGAATCTACGGATTGAAGCCGCTTTTTTTCTGCGCCGACTGGTGCCCATGTCCAGGGGAAGCCATTTGTTAGGCAAAAGAACCCAGATCTGTAATACTTTAGCCAAGTGAAGTACTTGGCTAAAGGGGTTCAGGGTTCAGGGTTCCAAGTTCACAGTTGATCGAATAGACCAGTTTTATCAACCAGAAACCGTGAACCGTGAACCTTATTAACCGTGAACCACACTTTTGCTTCATACAGCTAAAGTGTTACCCAGATCTTAATTCAAACTCGCCATTGAAAATCCAGACATTCGCGGTTATGCTGTCGTTTAAATAGTCCACAAGTTGTTTTTATTGTGTCAGAGGGCAGCATGAGCATTGGAAAGCGTCATTTGAGCCCTATTGTTCATTATGCCCACGTTTGGCAAATCCCATTGTCATTTAAGCTTAAAATAAGTGGAGTCAAAAAATGGAAGTAAGATACAGTCCGGATCCTGTGAGATTTCAGAGAATGACCACACAAGAGGTACGTGATAGTTTCCTGATTGAAACCTTGTATAAGCAGGATAAGATTGAGTTGGTTTATAGTGATGTGGATCGTGCGATAGTGGGATCTTCTGTGCCCATGGACAAGCCATTAATTCTTACGGCAGGCAAAGAGCTCAGTGCCGATTATTTTTGCCAGCGCCGTGAGGTGGGCATTCTGAATATTGGTAATCTGGGTAGCGTGCTGGTCGATGGCAAACGCTTCAATATGGACAATCGGGATGGTCTGTACGTTGGTTTGGGGTGCCAGGAAATCAGTTTTGTCAGTGCCAATCCTTATGAGCCGGCCCTGTTTTATTTGTTGAGCTACCCGGCCCATGATTCATATCCCACCAAGCATATCAAAAAAACAGATGCCGAGCCTGTGCATCTGGGGTCTCATGAAGAGTCCAACAAACGTACCATTTACAAGTTGATCCATCCTGGTGGTGTGCAGAGTTGTCAGCTGGTCATGGGTTTTACGGAGATGGCCGATGGCAGTGTGTGGAATACCATGCCTCCCCATACACACGAAAGACGTATGGAAGTCTATATGTACTTTGATGTGCCAGAGGAAAACCGCGTATTCCACTACATGGGGCAACCCCAGGAGACACGCCACATTGCCGTGGCCGGTGGCCAGGCTGTGATTTCCCCGAGTTGGTCTATCCACTCAGGCGTGGGGACACGTTCGTATTGCTTCTGTTGGGGCATGGGTGGAGAGAACCAGGCGTTTGATGACATGGATCATTTAAGCATTGATGAGATAAAATAAAAAAAGGTGGATAGTCTGAAGGTTGAAGTTGTTTAGGGATACGCTGTTCGGGACCGTGTTCAATGCGGTGCGGGCGAAGCAAACCCCTTCAACCGTCAGACTTCAGCCTAAAAACCTCAAAAAAAAGGAAACAACATGATTTTAGATCAATTCAAATTGGATGGCAAAGTGGCTGTAGTGACAGGGGGGGCTCGTGGACTGGGGCGTGGACTGGCCGAGGGGCTGGCTCAGGCGGGCTGTGATATTGCCCTGGTGGATATTTTGGATATGTTTGAGGCCAAGGCAGCCATCGAAGCCCTGGGACGAAAATGTACAACCATCACCGCTGATCTGAGCAAGAAGGAAAGCGTTGACACCATTTTGGATACGGCCGTCAAGGACATGGGTGGTATTGATATCCTTTTCAACAATGCAGGGATTATTCGCCGGGCCCCGATTACCGAATTTACGGAAAAGGATTGGGACGATGTGATGAACGTCAATATTCGTACCCTGTTCTTTCTCAGTCAGGCTGTGGGTAAGCTGATGATCAAGCAGGGACGTGGCGGCAAGATTGTCAACACGGCCAGTATGCTCAGCTTTCAGGGTGGCATTCTTGTGCCCTCATATACGGCCTCCAAGAGTGCGGTCATGGGCCTGACCCGCTTGCTGGCCAATGAGTTGGGTGCATACAATATCAACGTCAATGCTATTGCGCCGGGCTATATGGCCACAGACAATACCAAGGCGTTGCGTGAAGATCCTGAGCGGAATGAAGCGATTCTCGCTCGTATTCCGGCAGGGCGTTGGGGCACGCCCGAAGACCTTCAAGGGGTTGCTGTGTTCCTAGCCTCTAAAGCTTCTGACTATTTACAGGGCTATACCATTGCCGTAGACGGTGGATGGTTGGCACGATGATTAGGTAGAAAGGTAGAAGGTTGAAGGTATTTAGGGATACGTTATGCGTGACTGTAATAGTAGAAGTGTATTTGACCTGACGGATGTGGCAATGTCGTGCGAAGTAATCCCCTTCAGCCTTCAACTTCGTCGCCGTTTTTAAGGAGACAGACTATGTCAGCCATTGTGTGCAAATCTGCACAAGACTGCAAATATGATATTGTGTCACTGGGTGAGATTATGCTCAGAATGGACCCTGGCGACCATCGAATTCACACAACACGTCAGTTCCAGGTGTGGGAAGGTGGCGGTGAATACAATGTGGCACGCGGCCTCAAACGCTGTTTTGGCCAGCGTGCGGCCGTGGTGACTGCCGCTGTAAAAAATCCGCTGGGCCAATTGCTCGAAGATTTGGTGTATCAGGGGGGGGTGTGTACCCAGTATATCCAGTGGCTACCCTATGATGGGATTGGACGCAAGAGCCGCATTGGCCTGAATTTTACAGAGCGAGGATTTGGCGTGCGTGCGGCAGTCGGCTGTTCGGATCGTGGGCATACAGCTGCATCGCAATTGAGAAAGGGTGACATCGATTGGGAACAACTCTTTGGCAAGGACGGATCACGCTGGTTCCACACGGGCGGTATTTACGCGGGTCTGTCAGAGACCACACCGGATGTCATCCTGGAGGCCGTGACCGCTGCCAAGAGCTACGGGACCATCGTGTCGTATGATCTGAACTACAGGGCCTCTTTGTGGAAAGATATTGGTGGCAAAGACAAAGCCGTTGAAGTGAATCGTGCCATTGCCCCGTATGTGGATGTGATGATTGGCAACGAAGAAGACTTTTCCGCGTCACTCGGTTTTGAGGTGCCTGGTCTGGATGACGGGTGCTCGAAATTGGATCCTGCAAATTTCAAAACCATGATGGCGCAGGTGGTTGAGACCTTTCCCGACTTCAAGGCTGTGGCCACGACACTTCGTCATGCCAAAACAGCCAGCAAGAATGACTGGGGTGCGGTGCTCTATGCTGAGGGGCAATTTTACGATGCCCCGCTTCGTGAGGATTTGGAAATCTTTGATCGTGTCGGTGGTGGTGACAGTTTTGCCTCGGGCTTGATCTATGGTCTGATGGCAAACAAGGGACCTCAGTATGCTGTCAACTGTGGGGCGGCTCATGGTGCTTTGGCCATGACCACGCCAGGTGACACCACCACGGCGTCTTTGGCAGAGGTTGAACGTGTGATGGACGGGGGCACGGCTCGAATCGCTCGATAGCAACATTTGTAACAGGAGTTTTTAACATGGCAAAACATAGTCGTTTGGCAGTACTGAACACGATTAAACAACTTGGCTTGGTGCCCCTTTTTTATCATTCGGATGCGAATGTGGCCATCAAGGTTGTCAATGCGCTTGTGGATGGTGGGGCGTTGTTTATCGAGTTTACCAATCGTGGTGACAGGGCCATTGACGTGTTCAAAAAGGTTGCAGCCTATCGTGACACCACCCGGCCAGAGATCATTCTAGGCGTGGGATCCGTGAGCAATGCTGGTGTGGCTGCTATGTACATGGCAGCCGGTGCAGATGCCATTGTGTCTCCTTTGTTTGATCAAGACGTTGCTAAAACCTGTAATAGTCAGAAGATACCGTATATGCCGGGTTGTGGTTCGGTTACAGAGATTCATCAGGCCCACATGCTGGGCGTGGAAATTTGCAAGGTGTTTCCTGCGGCACAGGTGGGCGGCGCTGCATTTATTAAGAATGTGAAGGCGCCCTGTCCATGGGCTGAGCTTATGCCCACAGGCGGGGTGTCACCAACCCGTGAAAACCTGAGCGAGTGGTTTGAGGCGGGCGCTGTGTGCGTGGGCATGGGGTCCAAACTGGTTAGTAAAGATCTGATAAAAAAGGAAGACTATGCAGCCCTGACCCAAAAGGTCAAGGATGCACTGGCATTGATTTGCGATGTTCGATAATTTCAGACATAAGGAGGTAGGAAATGATCTTTCTGAAGCTGCCCAACGCTGTGCAGATCGGCTGCTGGACGTACATATGAAGGATGTATCAGCCGCCAAAGCAACGGGTTCCACTGTTGAAATAGGCCGTGGTGTCATCAACATACCCTGGTTCCTGGCCACCTTGAAGCAGATCGGATATGCACATACTGTGGGCTTTGAATATGAAAAAGACGCCAACAATCCCATGCCCGGCCTCTCAGAATCCGTGGGCTACGTTCGTGGTGTCATTGACACGCTGGCATGATCCCTTTCTTTTGTTCCAGTGCTGATCGTTCAAGCCGGTCGACGCGGCACTGGATTCAGGCCAAAAATAGAAAACAGAAGCCCCCTCTGCCATAGAGAGGGCTTTATTTTTCAGTTATTGACGATTGGCTGAGGTTGTAGAATGGATTTGCATGTTCCTGTCATATTCCATGGTATAGGTATAGGCGATTTGCTGAGCCTTGTCTTCTATCGTATGTGGTGACAGTGTCAGGTCCCATTGCAGGATGCCTTTTTTCTTGCCTGCTTATTTTTAGACTATCGTACATAGTCCATTGGCTGGCCAGGTGCTCAATCAGGGCGGTGTTTTCATGAAGTGCCTGTTCAAGTGTCCGGATTTTCTGGTCCAAGACCTTGACGTTTTCACGCGTGTCCTCCTGCATGGCACGTTGACGATAGCGAACACTCAAAATCTTGACATGGGTCTGAGTCTGGGCAAATAGGCTTTCTGAAATGATGTGCTCCGGCAGATGGCCAGCTACCAGTTCAACATCGCCATGTGGCAGATTAACATCAAGTTGCCGAGTGACCAGGGCTTGTCCTCTGTACACTGTTACCTTTGAAATCTTACCTCCATCGGTCTTCAGTTCAGATGCGGCCAAAGTGGGCATGCACAGGCAACAAAACAGAAGTACCCTAAAAGCTCTTTTTAATTTCATACTGGTGCTCCTTTCCAAAAAAATGGGCGGATTGTTACTTTCGACTATAGGACGCGAGATGGCGAAACCAAAGTAAAATGGATGTAAAAAGCAGGAGTATGGCCTCAAGGTCTTCTCGAATGCAGAAAAAATGAGACAAAATTCTTTTCTTAATCAACGATAGTCACTTTTAAGCGCCCTTTTACTTAGAGTGTGAATCATGTTCACTAAATCCTGCTGTGGATCTGCCGAAGGCATGGTGAAATGGCTATCCCATGTCTTCGGTATGCTTTTTCCTCCTTTCTCTCAGTTCAATCGGGCAATTGACCGGCATTTACGCCATTCTACTCTTCCATAATTGCCGGCTATTTATGCTTGACGGTGCCTTTGAATGCAGATAAAATATTGGGTTTATTATGCCCTCTTGAAGGATGTTTGAACTATGATTGTTGATTGTCATACGCATATTGACTTAAGTGTGGATGCCTCTAATACAGCCAGTTATTTAGGTGCGGCTGAGAAAATAGATGCTTGCATTGCCTTGGGATGTGCTAAACCAGATCATGATCAGGTCAATGAAGCTCTGGCTCGATTTGTGGCGACTCATGCCAGCAAGGTTTTAGGGTTTGGCGTAATCAATCCTACACAAAAGGTTGTGACCCCGGATTACCTACGGCATTTTACCGAAGAATGGCGTTTGCAGGGTTTTGTCATGTATTGCTCTGCGTGCGGATTTAATCCCACCCACAGTGACGCGATGAATTTCTACCATGCGGTGTCGGAGCTGGGATTGCCCGTGTTTTTTCACAATGGGGATCTGGATATCAGCTGTGAAGGTAATTTGGCCTATGCACAACCCTATTTGTTGGATGAGGTGGCAAAGTCCTTTCCTAAATTAAAGATCATCGTTGGTAGCATGGGAATCCCCTTTATTGACCAGACTATCGCCATTCTGGCGCGGCACGAAAATGTGTTTGCTG
>CAZBTJ010000060.1:0-29659 GCA_964494325.1 uncultured Pirellulales bacterium | reverse complement strand
CACAGCCACAGGATACGTCCTCGAACACAACCAGGCGAACATGAAGGATCCGAACGACCTCGCGAACGCCTTCCAAACTTCCTGTCAAAATTCACCCCATTCAAATGCAGTAAAACCTCACACATCGAAATGGCGGTACATATATTGAACCATTGATCTAGAGCATTGGCTGCGGCCGAAGGCTGCGCCATGAAATCCGTGTCAAAAATAATGGTTTTCAGTTGTTGCCCGGTGAAAGAAGCTTGCACGGGCCGAGGGTTGTTGGTTTCTGGTTATTCCTTTTAATTGTTATCTGGTCCGTTGAATGGCCCTCGGTCGAGGCGCACAATCACATTCGGAAGTGTGTCCGTTCCTCACTTCTCATTGAGTTGTGGATATTGCGTCTTTGTGGCCTGATCTCGATATGGCCAGCCATCGTTCTTCTGGTTCGCGCCAGGTGTGGTGCGTCCGTCGTGAAGAGCTTTGGCCAGGTCGTTGACCAACTCATCAACCACCTTCGGGTTTGTTTTCTCAAGGTTTTGGGTTTCACCTGGGTCGTCCCTGAGGTTATAGAGCTGAACCATTTTGGCTGTGGTCTTGGTTTTTTCCCAGGGCAAATCCCAACCGCCGCCGGCGCCGCGTGTCATGATCAGTTTCCAGTCGCCTTTGCGAATAGCAAATTTACCTGAGATAGAATGGTGGATGGTAAACGGGCGTATGGGCGCTTTCTCCCCTTTCATGCAGGGATAGAATGAGAACGAGTCCTCTGCGGCATTCTCGGGGATGTCACCTTTCCTGCCCAGAATTTCAGCGAAGGTAGCAAAGAAATCCGTGGTACAAATCGTGACGTCACTTGTGCTGCCTGGCGCCACCTTGCCGGGCCAACGCACGATAAACGGCACACGATGGCCGCCTTCGTAGATGGTCGCTTTGGCGCCGCGGTACTGGCCCGAGGGGCGATACCCAGCAGCGATCATCTTCGGGATCTTCACATAGGGCGCAAAGCCGTTGTCGGAGGTAAAGATGACCAACGTATTGTCGTCCAGTCCCGACTGCCTGAGTTGTTCGAGAACCTGCGCAACGACCCAGTCGGTCTCGGCTATGAAGTCTGCATACCAGCTATACTGTTTATACCTGCCCTTGAAATCCTTACCCGGCGCGATCGGTGTGTGTGGCGAGGTCAGGGGGAGGTACAAGAAGAACGGCTTCTTGGATTCGTCTTCCGCCCGTCGCTGAATATAGCGACGTGATTCCGCGGCCCAGTCCGCAAGACAGTGGCTGGCTTCGAAGTCTTCTGCCGCAGCACCGATGCGCTGGTAGTCGTTGTACTCGTTATGTGGAAAGCCTTTGTTCACCGTCGGTACGGTCACGGCACGATCGTTGCGGAGATAGACATAGGGTGCCATGTCCAGTGACGAGAGGATGAAAAACGCTTCGTCAAACCCCACATCGACCGGCCCATTTTTGAACGGCTGTGTATAGTCAACCTGCCAGGAGGCATCTTTTTTTGCCTTGTCGGTGTTTGCGTTCTTGGGAAGTCTGACCCAATCCGCACCCAGGTGCCACTTGCCGATGCAGGCTGTGTAATAACCCACCTTCTGCAGAAAGTTGGGCAGGTTCAGGCGTGCAGGATCCATCAAGGCACGGTCGGTCGCCCTAAACAATACACTGCTTTTGAGCCGGCTACGCCAGTTGTATCGACCGGTCAGGATGCCATAGCGTGTGGGCGTACAGACTGATGAGCTGGTGTGCGCATCCGTAAACCGCATGCCTTCTTTGGCCAGACCATCCAACGCAGGTGTGGGAATGAGTCCGCCTGCATAGCTGGGTTCACCCGACCCCATATCATCCGCCAGTATAAGCACGATATTGGGAAACTCGATTGTATCTTTGGCAAACACAAGATTACCGGCTGACAACAACGCGCAGGCGACACCCGTTACGACTATGGCCTTGATTAAGTTACATTTCTTCATCTAATTCTCCATCTATATTTAAATACCTTGGGGCATGGCAGGCTTTAAGGGCCTGACTCCTATTTTCCATTCCAGGCAAAGGAAGCCCCTTGCGCAAGTTTCTTTTCAAGGGTCTTGGTTCCGTAACGAACTTTCAACGGATTGCCATTCAGCGAATGGATTGTCGCTTGGGTCAGCGTACCGTCCTTCCAATTGATGTTCACTTCAAAGCCGCCACGCGCACGCAATCCTTGCACAGATCCGTTCGGCCAGGCCTTGGGTAGCGCGGGCAAGAAGTGTACTTCACCGGCGTGACTCTGCAGCAACATCTCCGCCATAGCCGCCGTCCCTCCGAAATTCCCATCAATCTGGAAAGGAGGATGCGTGTCAAAGAGATTCGATAGTGTGCCCTTCTTCATGTATGCTTTTATGTCCACAAATCCTCGCCGTATTCCCAGCCTTTTCTGACCGGCTCTTTGAGACAAACGTTCAACTCGGGACGGTTGGTGATTTTCATATTCTTGGCATCCCATTCGATCTTACCGCCGTGACGAGCAGCGATAATGCCCAGCAGCATCACTTCGGTCATGGGTGCTGCATAGTCAAAGTTCGACCCAGGCATCGGGCCACCCTTTACCGCTCGCACAAATTCTTCGACCGGGCCGCCTTGAACACGTGGGTACTTTGCGGGCGGCATATTCTTATTGAACTCTCTCATTGCATCGAGATCAAAAAGGCGAGGGCTATCTGATCGGACATTGGTGGTGGCAATTGCTTTTTCACCTTTATAGATGCTGCCGTTTTTGGGTACGTCACGGGTCAGTCCCCATTTCTCTTTGATATCCGGTACCGGCTTCGGTCCGTTGTGCCAGTAAAACGTACAGGGCTTTTTCGTGCCGCGATTGACAAAATCGTAACGCACACGCACGCTGTCGTGTGCAATGAGATCACTGCGTCCGGAGACCTCTTCGGCCTCAATACAGACTGGTTCATACAGATCCAGCAGCCAAACCGGCGCATCGGCGACATGACAGAACCAGTCACCGAAGGTTCCTGTGCCAAACTGAGTGAACGCACGCCATCGTTTGGGGTGATACTCCTTATGAAACGGTGTCATTGCGTTCGGTCCAAGCCACAGATCGTAGTCCAGTCCCTCAGGAACCGGGTCCACTGAAAGAGGGAAACTCACCGATCTGGGGAAATAACCGCCGTTCCAAGACGGACCGGCTATCCAACTGTGTACCTCCGTAATCTGCCCGAAGACATCAGCTTCGTACCATTCGCGCAGCCGACGGATGCCGTCATATGTGTGCCCCTGATTACCCATGTTGGTAATCACATTGTATTTGTGCATGGCTTTGCGAAGTGTGCGTGCCTGCCAGATGTTATGTGTCAGAGGTTTCTGTGTAAATACATGCTTGCCGCGCTGCATCGAATCGATCGTCGCCGCAAAATGCGTATGGTCTGGGGTGCTGACACAAACCGCATCAATCTCATTGCCCATCTTGTCCAGCATCACGCGGAAGTCAGTAAATGTCTTAGCTGCTCTGATTTGCGGATACTTGTCTGCGTATTTAAACATCATATTTGAGTCAACATCGCACAGGGCCACAATATTTTCGCTCTTGCATCCACCAAAAGACATGCTAGCGATATTCCCGCAGCCGATCATGGCGACATTGAGTTTGCTGTTCGCTGAGATCCCCGACTGGCCGATGCTGAACTGCGGCAGCACAAAACCACCCGCCACGGCTGCACTGGCCTTTAAAAAGGATCTTCGATTGTATTTCGTCATAACTTTTCCTTTCATCTCTTGATCAATGTACAAAGCTCAGTTGACAGGACTTTTGCAAAAAGCCCCGTAGTATACAGTTTTTAGTTTTCAGTTTTCAGAAAAACGCATTTTTCATACTGTATACTGCCTACTCAAAACTGAAAACTTGAAGTTTGAAAAACTTCAGTTAGTCAATTTTCCTTGGTGATTTTTTCGGGACGGGCATAGTTGTAATATACCGCCCCCTCCACATCACCAGAGGCGTTGTAAAACCAGGTCTGGATAAAGGCTGGGCCTTTGGGTAAATTCTCTACAGTAAAATTCACGCCATCAGCTTTGGGATCAGCATCCTTCTTTTCATCCACATAGATTTTGTCGCCATTCCAGATTTTCAGGCGGGCGCTTGTTATAGCGAGGGCAACAGGGTTCCTGCGACTGCCGAATACCCTATCTGGTGCAGCGGTGGTTAATGTGGTTTGGTCCTCAATTTCTTTGGGCCAACGGCGTAGGTCAAAATAATACGTGCCTGGTTTTTCAAATTCGATGGCTATAAACTCACTGCCTTTGGCACCACTTGCCACATTGCCCTGATTCCAAATATATGTATTATGAAAGTCGTGGCTATTAAGGCGTGTCTCAGGCTCTGAAGGGTGTCCCAGTATAATTCGGGTATACTCATCGGAACGTTCTTTGACCAAAGCCCACCATTTTTCATATTCTTTCTGAAGTTCGGCGACAATGACATCGTTGGCTGAATTTCCAATCACATCCTTGGCCTGTACTTCATCAGTTAGTACGTCATAAAGTTCCCAGTTGGAATTCCTATCCTTGCGCACTAAACGCCATTTATGGGTAATGGCATGACCCTCCCAGATGTCTTTTTTTACTGAAAGTTGTTTAAACTTTTCAACATTTTCCGTACGCATATTGACAATAGTGACCGCCCTATTTTTATATTCAGCAGGGTCGTTTGATGGGGCAGCATCCAGGAAAGGTTTGAAGCTCTGTCCATGAATTTTTAATTTTTCCGGTCTGTTAGGGACATCCGCAAAACCTAGAATATCCATAAAAGTGGGCAACCAGTCTATATGAGCGGTAAGGGGTGTAAAATCTCTTCCCTTACCGTCACCACCAAGGTTTCCATTTTCCCAGCGCACAAAGCAAGGCACCCGAGTCCCCCCATCATAATGGGAGCCCTTCCCTCCCCGTAGGAAGGTGCTTGATCCATTGTCGGTGGTAAAGATAAGCAGGGTGTTTTTCGCAATCCCCCTATCATCCAGGAATTTAATCAACCTCCCCATATTCTTATCGATATTTTCAACTGTTCCGGTGATCGCCTTAATGCCATCTCGGGCATCAGGCGGCATGCAATGGGGGCTATGTGCCGTGGCTGTGGGTATATAGGCAAAAAACGGCTTGTTCTTTTGGATGTTTTCATCCATGAATTCCATGGCCCTGTTAAAAAAGAAGTTGGTGGTGAAGGCTCCTTTTATTCCATCCTCTTCATCCGTCATTTTCACCAGGGAATCATTCACCCATATACTGGCACTGTTATTGGTGTTTCCCCAATAGTCGGGTTGTTGTCCTGTACCGCCCCCTTTGGTCCAGGCGACGTATTCAAATCCTCGGTCTTTGGGTCGAAATGGATAGTTATCCCCCAAATGCCATTTGAAAAACAGCCCTGTGGCGTAGCCATTGGCCTTGAATACGTCTGCCATGGTAATTTCATCAGCTCTCAATTGATACCGGCCGAAAACGGTATGCCAAACACCAGCGACATCGTTGAATCGACCCGTCATCAAAGCACCCCTTGTGGGAGAACAGGTGGGAGAGACATGAAAGTCTGTGAGCCGGACACTCTGTTCTGCAAGCTTGTCTATGTTGGGAGTGCGCGGTCCATTTGGGTTGTAATAAGAAAAGGCATTGTGGCTGATATCATCAGGCATCACAAAAATAACATTCGGCCTGCCCTGTGAAAAAGCAACCCCGGATAAAGCAGCTACCAAGCAAAAACCGAGCCATGGGCATTTAACCATAAAAGCATCCCTTCATATTAAGCAAACGTTGTATTAATGTGTTGGCGCAATACACTGTCGTGTTACTAGAAGCCATTCATTCACAAACTGCTTAGCATCGACCTGGCATACGCGTCCCATGTCCAAATTAGAGTGAGAAAACAGTGCTCTATCTGCACGCATTACCTCAACGTATCGAACCTGGACAAATTGAGCGCAAAACTTCAGTTTAACGGCTCTAATACTAACACTTATTAATGTTTAATTCTATGTTAATTTAGCATTTAAATCATATCCTAAGGGTTTTCGAGTGTGCACTGCACATAGGTACAAAAAAAGCATCTCTTCCCCTTACAAACTCTGCTTAAATGCAGTGCATCGGCCTTAACGACCGCAATCAGCGTCCCAGCACACCAACAAAAAACCTCCCAACCACTGCTTTCATATTTAACTGTTAATTAATAATCGCCTTCAGACTACCCAGCAGCAATTACCACAGCTGTCACCTTTTCGTTCTTACGGGAATAGGCTTGGGGATGTTGCGTAGATTCTAATCCTGATGCCCCCTGCTACTATCGCCACGGGGAGGGTCTCTCGATTTGTCAATGCGTGAACGACCATGCCATGGTCAGAATTGATCCGCTTCGCGGGGCTTTCTTAATAGATTCCTCGACTGCGCTCGGAATGACAGAGTCGTGTTCGACCGCTGATGATACAAACGAGGTGACTTTGTCATCCCGAGCTTGTCGAGGGATCTGTTGGACGAGTATCCGCGCTAGCGGACTCCCTATGGAAACCACTTTTAGGGGTAAACTGAAGCCAAGCCCCATGCTCACAGAACATGGTTTTCTTTCGGAACCAAAGAACTAAAAAATCAATGCGACTTCCTGGAAGCCTGATCACTGGACTTCGCGTGTGAACAGGATCGTACCAAATCCAATGTGATCACCAAGGAACCCCGGGCCTTCCGCTCGTATCTTGTTCACAACAGATTCCGTAAAGGGACATGCAATGCCACGCCGATGTTTGTAGTGATTGTACACCATCTCAAAAATCGGTCGACCGCTGAAGCGACCTCGTCCTTTTGACGAGATGGAAGTATGGTGATACTTTCCGGTCGTATCAGTGGTCTCCTGAAAGGGCACATCGTGACCAAGGTTGTAGGAGGCGGTATACTCGAAGCCTGCCAGAATGCGATTGTCTTCTGCACCGTATAGATCCAGCCCCTGATTCCAGGAAATTTCCGCGACAACGGACAAGTAACCCAAGCCAAGCATGGTATGCTGCTGATCACGACCACTCTCCTGGCACTGCCCTGCTGCGTTGATCACGTAATGCGTTAGGCACGCATTATCTTTACCATGATGAAACCAGTCCACGGCCCGGTCGAACATGGCCCGGTCGTCGGTAAACACACCAATGGCCATGACGGTCTGGAGTGCAGCCAGTGCCCAGTTGCCATTGGCAAAGCCCGCCATATCCTTGAGCACCGGATAATACACGTTCGTAAACATGGACTCTGCTTGCGCGATATCTTGGGCAGGCCAACCCGTGTTGGTGTGCCGGAGAATCTCCGCTGCTGCGACGAACTTGACTCCGGAAATTCCGGCGGCCAAAATCCTGTCCCTGCCACTGATGATCTTCAACCTGTAAGACCAGGCGTTGATGATCTCAATGGCCTTATGCGCGTGAGCCTGCTGACCCGTGATGGCCCACATCATGGCATTCTGATAGGCTGCGTTGGCATCACTCTCATGTTCCGATGACTTAACACTGGGCTTGCGACCGGTTTCCTCAAATCCTCCTTTGACCCGGTAACTGCTGGATGACTGCCAGTGGCTTGCAAGTACCTTGAAACCGTCAAGATAGGGTTGAGCACTGGCCGCCACTTGCTTGCGCATGCGATCCAGATCCGAAGCCGTATGCAGGATGCCTGGATGCACAAAGCCCTTTGTGTCCGTACCGTTCCGGTTCATTTTCAAGAGGCTGCCACCTCCAGCCGCGAAATTTGGCTTGGCGAGGATCTTTTCCATGATCTGTTGCGCCATGATTTCATAGGCTTCCTTCTGCCAGTGCCACTTATCCCCACGAACCCGTTCCAGCTTATCACTCATCAATCCGTAAAGATCGTTGACTGTCATGCCCCCTTCCTTCATGACTGCATCGGCAATTTCATTCCGGCGAACGACAATGGGATTGATCGCTTCATCCAATGCTTGCGTTCCCTCATTGTGCACCTGTGTCGTGCTTGCCCAAATCAGTTTGGCCCCTGAGGCATGTTCTTTCAGAATGGCAACATAGGATTCCAGAAGTTCTTGATATTTTCCCTTGGGGATTCGCCCCTCCTGCCAGCCATGTAGACCCATATTAAAGTGAATCACGGCATAGTTTCGGTGTGATGCCACCTTTGCCAAATCCCGATGCAGTTTGCTGCTGTTCAAGTGCATCGGTGTCAGCCAACAGTCAGCATTTGCTTTGCCTTTCAATCCATTAATCACTTGAGTGTGATAGCCATTCATAATGGAATCTCCAATCAAGAGGATATTCGGCAGTTGTTCATCCCTCGCTGGGGCTGGATAGAACTTCCATAGGCCGCCATCAGAATGAAGGCCCAAGTTTTTATCAGTGGCACCTGCCACAGCCACTGTGACCATGACTACAGCCAGCATGAATCGTAAAAACATTTTCATTTGATCAAATCCTAAATGCTATTTTCTCTGGATTTAGCAGGGTGACAATTTCCCTCACTCAAACCGAACATCCTTAACAAAGTCATTCATGGTCACATACTCTGCAGTGACCTGCCTGCCGTCAAGCACGACATTGTCGAAGAGCACATTCTCAATGATGTTGTAAGATACATACCCAAATGAGTGCTTGCCTTCGTCCATGCGTGGATCCATATCGCGTGGACCGCGCACCACGGACATTGTCAACACCCCCTCGTTGATAGAAAAACCGTATTTCCCATTGTTGATTAATGCCAGGCCAAACTTCTGGTTTGAAAAATCAATCCATTTTTGGGCTGGATACTCTGCGTCTGTTTGCTCTCGTTTGACGTAACCATAGGCCTGATCATAATAGGCTTCACCATTTTCTATGGCACTCGGAAAGCGTAAACGCAATAGTTTGTTGTGACTCTGCCAATCAATGTCCATCTTGAAATCAATCTGGTCACAATCCGCCTTGACGGTCATGGTTCTAATAAACACCGACGATTGATAGTGGTCCTCCCATTGCACAATCGCTTGCAAAGGTGACTGAAAAACGAGCCTAGGTTCCGTCAATGATTTTAGCTGGAATTCTTTGCCTGTCAAATCAAGGTTCCAACTGCTGCCGTTGTCTTCCAAAAGCTGCAATTGGTTGGCACTCGCGGTGAGCATTTCACGCTGGTGCTTCTTGCTGAAAAGGCTGGTGATCCCCATTGCGTCCCATTTCAGGATGTAATAGCTATTCTCGATTTGATTTTCACTAACACTCAAGTCCGTGGTTATGTCTACAGGCTTTGTTTCACGCACCTCATACACCTGATACCCCAACGGGGCAATGCCATTGGCACGCATTGAAACACGCACTATCAGGCCATGGGTCGAACGCTCCAAAACACTATAGGGAATATGATTGCCGTGGCTATCAGTGATGGTGAAGTGCATCGGTTTTTTTACAAATTGAATAGCCGCCTCCACATACTGACTGACCGGCCACGAGTGTGGATTGTAAACCACCAGGGGAATACCATCCATTTCCGTATCAATGCGACTGCCAATGCTTTCAAGTCCGTCATTTAACAATTCAGAGGTGATACGGTCCAATTCTTCATAATCACGAGCCACATCGTTCACACCCAGCCCGGTCAAGGTCCCGGGGATAATATCGTGAAACTGGTTAAAGAGCAATCGTTTCCATGCGTCCAAAAAGTCTTCTCGCGGATAAAAGGGCTTGCCCTTATGCATGGTGCCAATGGCAGAAAACTTTTCAGCAGCGATCAACTTGTTTTCCAAATACCGATTGTATTTTTTTATTTTGGCCTGAGACGTATAGCAACCAGCGCGTCCTTTGACTTCCGGAGGGTATCCAAATTCGCCCCTTTGAACCGGCCAGTCTCTACCTGCTTGATGCAGTGTTTGAAAATAGTCTTTGGGTGACACATGACTAATATCAAACTGGGATTTCTCCCTTAACGAATTCAAGGCCCGGATATCGCTTTCACTGGGCCCACCCCCATGGTCTCCCTTGCCAATCGTAATCATGGGCAGATCGTAACCAGAAAGCGCTTGCCAGGCCTTTAGCTGGTTCGGCAGTTTCCTGAAATCCGGATTGTAATGACCTGGGATTTTATAGCCCAAGATCCGTGATCCATCCTTTGATTGCCACCAGAAGACCCTTTTATCCTGCGGTGCCTCCCGGCTGAACACATAACTCTTGATACCACAGCCTGCATATATCTTGGGCATAGTATTAGACCGACACTTATCCATGTCGCAAACGCCTGCCCACTTCTTTCAATGTCTTGACATCTGCGGGATGGATCGAACCATCCGGTAGCGGGCCCGTATTCAGCAGCAGATTCGCATTCAGGGCCTTGGCCTTTTCAAGCATATCCATCACCTGATCGGCGGTTTTATGGCTCTCGTCATCCTGGCGGTGCTGGCCCCAGGCATGGGGTTGCAGTGTATCGCAGAGCTCCAGGGGCACCTCTGATGTGCCTTTATATTTTCGCTCTGGCGCCTTGAAATCCTCTGTGCCCAGTAGTCCCTGTTTATAGGACACCAACACCTGCGGCTGCAGGGAATGAATGTGGTCATAGAGTTCCTGAATCTTGAATAGGTGCATCTTCTCTTTTCGAGAGTTCGGGGTAGAAAAACCATCCAACCAGATGGCACCAATGGGGCCGTAGTTGGTTAGCAATTCGGTGATTTGGTTTTTCATGAACTCCACATAGATTTGCAAATCATGTTCCTGGCCGTATTTATAATAAGTCTCTGGCGGATCATATTTCGGCCGTGCCGAGCCCCCCCAGTCTCCATTGTTGGGAGCATGCGGATGGCGCCAATCGCGTCCGTGAGAATAATAGAGATAGAAGCCCAGCCCCTTCTGCTGACACTGCTGGGCCAGTTCCCCCACCAAATCCCGCTTGGCCGCACTGTTTGTACTCTTGAAATCCGTATACTTGGAGTCAAAGAGACAGAAGCTGTCATGGTGCCGGGTGGTGAGGTTCACGTACTTCATCCCCGCGTCCAATGCCATGTCTGTGATAAAATCGACGTCGAACTTCTCAGCAGTGAAGCGTTCAGTCAGCTTTTCGTATTCCTTGACCCGTATTGTGCTACGTAACTGAATCCATTCAGCGGCACTCTTCTTGCCCTGCCAATATCCTTCCAGAAGACTGTACAGGCCATAATGTAGGAACAGCCCAAACTTGGCACTGCGGAAGTAGTCCAGGGCCGCCTGACGTGGGTCCTTGGCATAAACCGTTTCGAATCCTCTTAGATAGGATGGTACATTAACAACTCTCGTATCCAGGGGCGCTTTACTAAAAGCAAGGGGACTCAAGAGGCTTGCGCCCGCATAGGCCATGCTCGTTTTCATCATCTCTCTTCTATTCATCTTAGGGTCTCCTTTTCAAGGTGCCACTCATTAAGTCTGAGTCGTTCGCTTAACTCTTTTACAAGGTCCTGATGCTCCCCGTCCTCGGCAATATTCACATTTTCATCAGGATCAGTCTTCAGATCAAACAGCATCCTGTCTCCATTTTTGAATTCAGCGTAATTGTAACGTTCTGTAATCACACTCACGGCTGGACCGAACTTCGAGAAAGCCGCTTTTTTCCACGACTGTCCTGGTGTGCTCAAAAGCGGCTTAAAACTTGTGCCCTGGAGTCCCTTATTGACAGCCTTGATGCCTGCCAGGTCACAGAGGCTTGGATAGGCACTATCAGACACGTCCGCTGCTTCAAAAACAGGCCCGCGATTCTTCGTGCCACCGATCAGTTTGTTGGACTCAGGATTAAGTGTGTCTGCACCGCCAATAGACGGCCTCCACGCAGGTTCACTCCAACTTCGGTTGGCGGTGTCGTTCTTGTGGTGAAAAATCTTTCCATTGGAGATGCAGTGATATCCGTGCTTTCTGAATTCCTCAGGCAAGGTCATGGCACCCGGTGCATCCTTCTCTGCATAGGTCAGATAATTAAGGAAACGTTTTGACGTGGGGCGCAAACCGGTCAATAGACTCGCACGTGAGGCCCCGCACACAGCCACCTGGCAGTACGCACGTCGGAAGACAGTACCACTGGAAGCCAGCTTGTCGATATGAGGTGATTTGATCTGATCCTGCCCGTAGCAACCCAACTGAGGGCGCAGATCGTCCACCGCAATAAAAAGGACATTGGGTTTTGTGGTGGCACCCTTTGCCAACAGAGGACATAGTATAAGAATCCATACAACAATCAATGCATTGGCTTTCAGATCATTGTGTCGCTTGTATCTTGTCATAGTAATACCTTCCTGCTAACACGCACTTGGAAATGATAGTTTACCGGAAACCTATTTTGCCCTGACCGACAGCCAGATGTTTTGGGCCTCTTTATCAAAAGGCGATTCCACTTTTCGGCCGTTCAGATTGACTTTGGCCGGCCTTTTCGTGGCCCTTAACAAGGCGTTGATCACAGGCTGGCCCTGAAGTTGGACATCCATCACATCATTGTTTTGGGTTGCGCAAAGATAGACCTTCGACAACGAGTCAAGGACCACCTTGCCGTCACGGCGGAGGTAGCTGCCATTAATAACCATGAGCTTGGTCGCAGTGTCGGGATTGCTACGGTCAGCCCCTTCTGGCCAAGTCTGCACGATCATATAGGCGTCGGTTTCCCATCCCTCATGAACGAGGTTTGCGTTGCGATGACGAACGCGGCCATCGGCTAGCAAGTTCAACCAAAGCTCGGTGACTTCGGCATCTTGAGTGATGCGCAGACCGATCATGTCGGTAGTTTCCAAGCGTTCAATCTTCGGAGGTTCCCAGTTGCCTTCCGAGACGGGCATGATAGCGGTGATGAACTTGGTCCGACGCATCAACTCCGTGGGTAAGAAAACGGCATAGGGCATCTTGGTATTCTGATCGTGGTCTTTTAAGCCAATTCGTTCTTCCAGCCGCATGTTCTCGGGATAATCGGTCGGCAGGCCGCCATCGGGCAAGGGCATAGGAAAGAGCGGACGCACAACCACGCTGACGTCATCCTGGGTGATGGTGAAGTCTTTACCCGAGCGTTTGCCCTGGCCGTCATAGTGAAGCAGCCATTCGAACTGGCCGGGTTCAAAGGTCTTCAAGTCATCAATGACCAGAATGATGTCTTTGAGCCACACGAAACTCCGGAAATTACGGATAAAGGTGTCTGAGGTCGGGCCGGTCGCATCGGCCAGTACATAACGCAAATCCCCCGCATCAATCAGATGGGATAGGGTGCCATGAAACTTGGAACCAAAGTAGGTGTCTTCGGGATTCTCGGCTCTGCCGTTGAAGGTCACCACACTGTGAGCGATGCTTTGGCGATAGTAATCGTCGTATTCTGGTGTGGAGTAACCACTCTTGCCGGAATCGATCAGCATGTACTTACCACGATGGAAGAGGATAAAGGAACCCGTGTCAGCATGGGCGTGGTTCCAGGTGTAACCGGATTTGATACCCAACAGGGTGGCATCCTTCTCCCATGAGGACCGTAGGGTGGCCCAGCCCATATCCGGGAATATTTTTGACTGAGGTACATCGGGTAATTCAGGCATAGCCATGACCTCTTCGGCAGTGGGTGCATACAGCAGTTGACTCGGCGAGCCCAACATTAAACCGCTGTTACCGGTGTCACCGCCTCGATTGCCCCCACGTCCGCCACGACATTGATTCATATACCAGAGAATTCCGGGGTTGCGATAACCGAGGGACCAGAGCTGGGAAACAACGCCGCCACCATTGGCCCCGAGACTTGAGTCACCGAAATCCGTGGACCAGGGCGAACCACCAGCACGAAAATAGCTGACGTTCATGAAGAAATCGGCGATCTTGCCAAGCACGGCAGGTTCAGGCAGCGATTTGACAAAGGCATCACGCCAGGCAATGCGAAACGGCAGATGCGTGCTGATCGCAAAACCGGCATAGCTGACACTCTCGTAGAATCCGCCGTTACGATCAAAATTGGAGGGCTTGTTGTCCAGGTTGCTGCCGGCATAGGTAAGCCATTCGGCATCGGCAGCACCCACACGTTCAACCCATTTGGCAGCGCGTGGATCTTCATCCATAATCGCCATGGCACCGATCCCGGCTCCGAAGACGATGGCGCTCCACCAATTGTGGCCCATGGTATCCAGTGCATGGATGCGTTCACCGCCGAGAACCCAGTCGTTGAGTACGGGCAGGATGCCCTCTTCGGCCAGGCGGGCGGCCAGTTCTTGACGTTCTTTCAAGGTCAGCAAATCGTAAACGGTATCATAGGCAATGGCAAAGGAGTGACATTTCTCGCCCGAGTCCAGACCCGCACGCCAGGGTGGATTTCGTTTCATAAGCATGGAGCCCTTGCGCCCCCCGAACTGATGTGTAAAAAGGCTTTGCTTGACACGCTCACCAAATCGTTTGTCACCAGTCATCCGATAGGCCAGACAGAGCAGGTCGTTACCGCCACCTCCGCGACGGCGGCGTCCGCCTCCCCCCTCTGTTGACGGCTCAATGGCTCGATTGGCATTGGCGAGCATATTTCCCCAGGCCTCTGCAATCATTGGCTCATTATCGATTCGTGCCTTGAGCTTCTTGATATTGGCATCGGAGTAGGTCAAATAGGGATGATCACTGCGTCTGCCCAGCTCATCAGCCGCCTGGACACTCACACACCCCAACAGCTGAAACGCTGTCACCATACAAACAAACAGTTTTACATAGCTTACATGTTTCATAATCTTATCCTTTGCATCACACATTCCTTTGATGGTTACCATAGTATTTTTACATCCGAGGGCCATTGCTTGACATCTGTATAGAATTCATTGCCTTTGCTGAACGTGCTATTCTCTATCGTGACATCGCACTTGAGCAATCCCATGTCGATCTTTTTGTTGGCAAAGTGACAGTTGATGACATACGAGTCATTGACAGCCCGCCACATGGCACCCCAGGTGTTATTAACAATGGTGCACCGGTTCAGGATGACATGTTGCGGTGCATATTTTGGGTTTTCCGTATACGTGTACTTGTCATAATAATGCTCACAGGGAAACCACAAGGCCACCCGGCCACAGCCTGATATGTGATACTTGTGAAAGAAGATAAATCCGGCTTCCTCATGATCGGCCTGGATTCCATTTACTTTGGAATCCCTAATGGTGCACCTCTGTGCCAGTACATACTCACAGGAGGTATACTTATTTCCTTTGCCTTTTACGGGAAAGGACATGTCACAATCGGACTGCAAAAGGTACTTGTTATAGAGGAAATAGACGTTGTGATACAAACCACCTGCAGAACCGTTGTACTGAATATCACATTTGTCCATGATGATATTGTTGGTGCGTTTCATATGCACGCCCTGTGCGGACCAATCCGACACCGTGATATTTTGAAGCATGACACGCGTGTGTCGGCTTTCATTCCGCCCTCGGATCAGTATCCCATTGGCCTTACCCGAGCGTGTGCCTTTGAGGGTCAGGTCTTTGATGACCAAGTCAGTCACCTGAGGATTCGCCTCTACATTAAAAGCCGTGCTTTTCATGTCAGGGCCCTGCAACAGAACCGTCTGCGTTCTCCCTTCTCCGGCTATTGTGACCTTGCCTTTCAAGGTGATCGTACGGTCCAGGATATGAGTGCCCGCCTTCAGGAAGACAATACCGCCTCCGACCGAGTGTGCAGAATCGATCGCAGACTGAATATCGTCGCCTGGATTTACGGTGATCACATTATCCAACCATTGCTGGGGATACTCGACATGCTGGAACGCATCGCCCCACTTGTCTGCCATAATCGACGTGACTTCAGATTCGATGACCACCGGGGTGATGGCATGCGTGGTCTTTGCATCCGCAGAAGGAGCCCCTGGAATCCTTGGCCCGGCTTCATTGAGAGGGAACGGTTTGAAGCCAATCTGACTGGCCGGACTATCCTCTGACAAGTGGAAATCCCCATTGGCAGGATCAATAAAACCAGGATCAGCAATAACCGTGTGTGGGTCGTAGCCCAGTGCTTGCCACTCTTGCCAGGTCAGGACCGGTTCGTCAGGTTCATAAATACGACTGGGAAAGCGGTTCTGGGCTCCGAGGACGGTGCCATTGGTCGACCAGGCCAGATTTCTATCGGCCTTGAATTTCCCTGGCATGTTCACATCATACGCATAACCGCCTGCATACATCGGCGGACCATCGCTGAGAAAGATATTGTTTGTCAGTATAAAACTCGTATGCGATTCGGCTTTTGCAAGGCACACCACACTGGTATCGCTGAACGCAAAGATGTTATTGCGAACGATGTTGTCCTTGCCGTAATGCTGGTTAAAGCAACTGTGTCTGCAACGATACACGAGATTGTTTTCTGCCAGAATATTGCGTGTGCCCTCATCAAAATAGATGGCCCATCCGCCGTATTTCCCGGCATAGATATCGTTGAACACGTTGTTGCGAATGACTGTCCCTGCCTGGTCCCCGAGTGTATAGATACCTCCCATATCGCTGAGTACACGTCCGTCTCCATCGCGACGCTGCCCGATGTGGTGAATGTGGTTGTACTCAAAACGATTACCCGTAGCCAGGGCACTGCCATATCCCCAGGTCCAGCCACTGGAAATGGCAGAGTAGTAGAAATCATAGATTTCGTTATGGTGCACATTGTTGTCCGGGCTTTGGCCGATCCAGATGCCCACGGCACAGTGATAGTAGCGACCGCCATCATAGATGCGACAGTCCGCGATTTCGTTGTGACTGGTCGCGTCAGATGGATGCTTCAGCACTGGAGGGATCTTTTCTCCTGGTTGGTAGCCACTCTTGGGACCGCGTGGGCGGATCTTGGCGCCGATCAGAAGCCCCCCACCGCCCAAGTCGTGGATGTCACAACCTAAAATCCGGTTCTCAAAACATCCCGTTGCGATCTCAAGACCGTAGTTGCCAACGGCGGTGATCTCGCATTCTTCAAAGAGGCAGTACCTCGCATCCTCAAGACGTACCGCACCGTCCATCTGGATGTCTGCCTGGCCATAGCCAGAGGGTCCTGAATCTCTCGGTAAAATCCAGGTGGTATGGCTGAAAGTCAAACCGCGAAACTGAATGTGTTCGACCCACTGGCCACTGGCGACATCACCTTCGATGCGCAACACATTCACCAGAGAAGGAATCACTGCCACGACCTCGGATTCTTCGGCCAGTGGATAGTAGTAGAGCTTGTTCTTTTCCCGGTCGAGATACCACTCACCGGGCTGGTCCAGCATGGCCCGGCCACCTTCCAGATAGTAATGGTCCTCGATTTCCAATGCCCGCCCGCTCTGTTTACTGCAGATGATCCGGTCCTGCTCACGATCGACGCGGTCCAGGGGCATGTGGTATTCCAGCCATTTGTTGAATATCACCGCCACCCCATCTTGGACCCCATCAAAATACGGTTCATCGGTGGGGGCGTAGGAGAATTCATACGTCTTGGCGCGACGTTCTTTGGCAGGATCCTGTTCCACCTTTGGCACGGATGGGATCTGTAAATAGCCGCGGTTGAGTGTGCGTGCCTGGGTGGCCCGATGGCCATTGACCCACAACTGTTCAAAAGGGGTATAGCCCTCAGACAGCTTTGATAAGTCGGCGACGAGTACGGGGTGCCCATTGAGTTGGGTTTTGTTCCATTTATGAACTTCCTTGCCCCCGCTAATCACGGTGGGCTCGTCCGTCCAGGCTCGATACACGATCGGCGCCTTTGCAGTGCCGCTATCCTGTGTTTCAAGTAGCAAGGGTGCTTGGCGAATATGGGTGCCGGGCAGGAGGCAGATTTCGATGGTTTGTTTTTGCCGTTGCCTTAGGGAGAGCTTACGGACAGCGTCCCGGGCCGCCTCCAGGCTGCAAAAGGGTCCGTCTCCTTCATCGGGTAATGGGCGTTCCAATTCACCCGACCAGTTGTCGTTACCCTGCAGCGATACAAAGAAACTAAGAGGGGTGGACGTCTCTGCCGCAAGCAGTCGCCCTGCTAAAACGAAGGCGGAAAACAAAACGGCGAAAGAACAGACCATCACTGACAGTAGTCTTGATTTCACTTTTATCTCCTTTTGAATATTCGCTTCTTCCTAAAACTGATGGTATCCGCTCTTGTACCGCTCGATACCCGGCTTAAGCCCCAATTCAACGAGAGCCAGGCATATGTGATTACGTGTCTCCTGGTCCAGGTCGTTGTGGATCCAGTCATAGCCAACGCCCACGGCATGGGACATCTCGGCTGTGTCGAGGAAATGGCTGGGGTTCCAGTCGGGGAAGGCGCAGACGGTCAGGAGGTTTTCCTTAATCTTATCCGCATACTTTTTCTGGCCAGTCCAGCGCCAGGCGAGCCCCAAAGTGTACACGCGTTCCACACACGCCCTGCTGACTGACAACAGCCTCGGCCCGTCCTTCTTGTGGAGGTGCGGGTCATCGAGATGGCCATCTGCCCGCCGAATAACCTCACGCACGAAACGACGGAGAACCTCGTCGTTTTCGGCTCTCTTTTTCAGGTCCCGCAGGGCGTCATCTTTGAGCATCAGGCGGGAATGCGTTTGAACGAGGGTGGTGAGAATCTCCTCAGGTGCGGCAGGGCATTCACTGCTATTAGCGCTTTGCTTTACGGTTGTGGGAAGGCTGAAGTCGAATCGTTTATTGCCATATGAAACGCAGTGGGTCACACTGCCTGTGACTCCTCTCCCGGCCTGAATGCCCCCTTCGCCATTGTCAAACACGATGTTGTTCACAAAATTGATATTTTGGGTGACAACCTTTTCCCTGTTGGCAAGGAGGCCAACCTTGCCGTTCCCACCTATTCTACAGTTGGTCACAGTATATCCATCTGTATCAGCGGCTCGTATCCCCCGAAAGTAATTGTTCAGAACCTCGCAACGATCCAAGGTAATGTTCTTGCTGTATGAAATGTTACATCCATTTCCGGTGGTTGAGCCGATCAGCTTGGTATGGCTGACCAGCGCATTCTTGCAACGTCTGAGGTAAAGATTATGTGCGTACCCTTCCTTACCCTTGGCACCGTTTTTGGTGAATTCACAATTTCGGATGATCACATCTTGGGCCCCTTTGATGTGCACACCCCACCCCGTTCTGGAGGCATGCACATTTAGGAGCTTGATGTGTCTGTGGTCTGTCCTGTAAGAGACCAGATGAATGGCATGAGACCCGTTGACAACCACACCTGTGATAGTGAGATTCTGAATAGTGACATTCCGTAAGCCCTCAGAGGCCTGTTCAATCGATTTAATCACCTTGCTTGTATTGATTGTCGTTTCGCTATGTCCTGCACCACTCAGTGTCACATTGCTTTTCATTTTTATCGACGTGCTGATTTGATGGATGCCAGCGCCGAGATTGACCATTCCACCACCCGCCGCAGCTACGCGATCAACGGCCTCTTGGATGTTATCACCCACAGAAACGTCAACATCAATCGCACCGGCTGTTTGTATCATTAGGAAAAGGGTACTGGCCAGAATACAGAGTGTTTTCCCGTTCTTCATTTTGGTTGCCCCTCATTCTGCGTATAACACTTCGTTGAACTTACGACGAGACAAATGGTGATCCCTAAACAAACAACCTGTTTCACGTGACTTGCATGTTTCATGATTCAACCTTTTCATTAAATTCGAGGTCCTAGTTCACCCCGCCGGTGATCTCTTTCAACTTACCAAAGAAACCCCTTTTTCGGGGAGAGCTGATTTCCCAATCCACTGGAACGGATTGGAAGCCATTCTCGTATCCCTCGCCCCTCTTGCGGTAGTCGAAGTATCCCCATGAGGCATAGGCCTTCACAGCCAGCACCAAATGGTTTATGGGTTTGTCAAAATCGAAATGGTCGTCTTCGTTGAAGAGGATGGGCTTCGGTGTGTATCCCTTTACTGCCTTGGTTTTAGTCACCATTTGCGGGATGAGTGCCGGATCTTTGACCCCGTTGCCATGAATCAGGAGAAAGTCTGCAACACCAACAACATTTTCCCCGGGGATTTGTCTGCCGCTATAGCTTGTCCCTGCCAAATAGCGATGTCCGTTTTGTTCTTTTGATTGGATCCGTTCGATGACCTCATGAACGCGCTTCGGTTGAAGGATTTCATGGCGGTATTTGAGATTGCACTCGTTATTGATCTCAATGATCACATGGCGATAATCATGTGCAAAGAGCCAATCGATGGTATTGTCCACACCTTTGAGTACGGCGGCCTCGTCTTCGAGCAAATCCTCCTGGTCATTGTAGAAGAGCCCCAGAATTGGCACCATGCCGATTTCATTGGCTCGATCCAGAATTCTCTCTAAGCGAGCTATGTACTCTGGGCGTAATTGGCCTTCGGGATCTATGGCCGAATTGATCCAGCCCTTGTTGCCATAGCCCAGCGGGCTTCCGCCCTGCATGTTAATGGTGAAGGCCAGCATGCCATGGGCATACCAGGAGTCCATGGCTTTGACAAACTCATCTGTATTGCGATCGGGATCCCATTTTTTCGTGTCCTCATAGGCCCACCGATCGGCGGTCTCCGGATTGAGGTCGTCGAAGATACCCTGCACCATGCGAGAGTTCATCAGCAGGCCTTCGATCGTATGCCCCTGCCAGGTGCGTCCTTTATAGGTAGGCTCCCCATTGATGAAGAATTTTTCACCTTGAATACTGACAATGGTTTGAAGGGTATCCTTTCCTCGGGCTGCCAACGTCACGAGGCCAGCAGGCTGATCGGCGTACATGAGTGTACTCCAAGGCATGGTGCCTCCGGTTTCGGGTCTGGTTTTTTGAATGGCCTTTTGACACCAAGGCATCTTCATGCCCATGCGGTTGTGATAGTGGTTGACGATCTTGTCGTACATGGGACGCAGTCTTCCACGGCTTTTCTCTGCAATCTTCGTGTGTTTATATTTCCCCTGATAGCTTTCATAGTATTCAAAGGGTACGTCGCTTCCTTGATTATACTTGGCCGTATATTCAAATCCCTTGGCCAATCGATTGTCATGGGCACTATACAAATCAACACCCTGTTTCCAAGCAATCTCAGCGGAATTGACGAGATATTCCAAGCCCATTTGGGTGTGACCTTGATCGCGACCACTTTCCTGACACTGACCAAACTCGTTGAAATAATGATTCACCGCGCCATTGCCCACGCCGTTGACATAATAGTCTACGGCCCTTTGGAACATGACGTGATCATCCAGAAAAATTCCCATGGCCATCATGGTCTGGATCATGGAGGCGTCCCAGTTCCCGTTGGCCTTTGGAAAAAAATCCTGAATGACTGGATACAGCACCTTCTGCAGCATGAGTCGAAATGCCTGTTGATCCTCTTGCGACCACCCCTTCCAGGTATGTTTGAGGAGTTCGGCCGCATTGCAGAACTGAAGCCCCCCCATGCCAACCAATAACTTGGCATCGTGATTGCTCACGGATTCAAGCGTTTCAGACCAGGCGTTGAGAATCTCGGCGGCCTTTAGTGCATGGGCCTCTGTATCAGTAATAACCCAAAGTAACGCATGCGTGTAAGCCGCCTTGGCATCACGCATAAAAAAAGATCCTCCAATATCAGGCCTGTTGTACGCCCCTCGTTCGACGTGGGCCGTAGGTCTGGTCTGCCAGGAAAGGTCAGCCTCTTTGGATGACAGCATCTCTTGCCAAGCCTCTTGCCAGGGCTGTTCCTGGGTTTTCAATTTAGCCTTTACGAACGCCAGTTCTGCTTGGTTGTGGGATATGCCAGGGTGAATAAAACCGGCGGCAAAAGCGTTGCCGGCAATCCCGGCCCACATAAACACACAACAAATGATTGATAGGACCTTATGCTTCATAGGTTCGCATTCTCCTTCTTCTTGCAAACATTGCTCTCTATCCTGTTCTTTTCGGCGTTCAGCGGAAATCGGCCGTCTTTTCTCGGGACCGTTTGCCCTGAGTCTTCAAAAGCAATCCAATGCCGGTGATAATAGCGCCGCAACAGAAGATAATCAGGCGTCCAGACGGTGCATTAGGGACAAAGACCAGGAGCAGAATAAAGAGACCATAACCGTAACAGAGATTGCCCAACACTCCATACTGGCGGGCTTCATTGGCATGGTCACCGAGTTCCGCTTCTTCTGGCTGAATCGGGGTTTCCATATCGGTAAAGAATTTATCAACGTCATCAACGTAGGGTTTCTCGTCTTTGCGGTAGAACAACATGGAGAAGAAGAACCATCCCGTACTCACCACAGCCACCACGCCAGTGGTAAGTGCAAGCTTCAGATTACGAATTTCGCGATCACTCAGATCAGCTGTCCGCCAAATCATTCCGATCACGTCACCGGTCGTCATCTCAGGATTCTGCCAAAGCCATTGGACAAACCAGTCTAGTTGAAACAACAATCCCAAAATCGCCGCTGGCACAAAACCGGCCACCATGGTGCTCCAGCCCGCCCACGGGGGAGTCTTTTTGAAGAAGATCCCCAGAAACAGCGGCGCAGTCAGCGGCAGAACGGTCGCGGCCGCTATTAAAAGCAGTAGGTTGAACAAATCCAGCCCTTTCACCTGCTGGAAGTATAGACCCAGTAGAATCCATATCCCTCCGTAGATCAGCATGAAGACGCGGCCGACCGTAATTTGCTCCTTCTCTGACGCGTCCGGACGCATGACTTGAATATAGATATTACGGACAAAACTACCACCGATGACATTCAATTGACTGTTCAGGGACGTGACCGTGGCAGCAAAGATGCCACAGACGAGCAATCCGAACAGACCGTGTGGCAGTAGGTCAATGGCCATGGCAACATAAGCCGCTTGAGTGGCATCGCCTAGCTTGGGAAACTCCTCGGCGATGTTCGGATGCCATATGGCTGCCATCATGGGGGGCACGATCCAGATAAAGGGCAGGAGAATCAGGCCGGCCATTTGTATCAATACCGCCTTTTTGGCGCTAGGTGCATCTTTCACAAAGATAAAACGGGCGGCCCCTTCGAGCAGGCTGTTCATTTGAATACACTGGTTGATAAAGAGTGTGATGATGAAGATAACCAACACGCTCGGTCTGGCAAATTGGGTCCAATCGAAATGACGCTCAGGAACTTGTTCTAGGAACGCCCCAACACCACCCACCTTGACGAGCGTCAAAACACCCATGATTATCGTAATGATGACAACCACAATCATCTGCACAAAATCACCCGCCGTGGCAGACCAGGAGCCACCAAGGACCGTCATCAGGGTAATGATCGTTCCCAGTACAATAATCATATAAGGCATGGGCACGTTGAAGACGGCGGACATAAAGACGGCAATGCTAAACAACATGGCCCCACCATAGAGAACTTTGACCACCACTAGCAGCCAGGTCAGTATCTGTTCACTGGTTTTGCCAAAACGCCTGCGCACCCCCTCCATAACAGTGATGATCCGCATTTGGCGGTATTTGGCCACCACGAAGAAATAGCAGAAAACCAGAGACAAGATATTGCAAACAAAGATCACCAGGAAAAGCGTGCCGGTTTTGTAGGCCTCGGCTGCACCAGCCGTGAAGGCCCAGGCGGTAAAGGTTGTCATGAAGGCTGAACTGCCCACGACCCACCAGAGCATGCCGCCGCCGCCACGGAAAAAATCGCTCGAGGTCTTACTGAAGCTCTTGTAGATCGGCCCCAACAGGAACATAAACACAAGATAAAAACCGATCACGATGTAGTCATAAATTGTCATGCCATACTCCCTATGCCAACAGTCGGTGCAATGTCGCAGCATCCTCATGAAACTGCTCAACAGCACCCTCTTTAACGAATTCCAGCAATGCCTCCAAGGGTCCAGGGCACTGCCCGGCCAGGGCCAGATACTGAGCCCAATCCGATTCGCCCTGTGCCAGAGGATGTCGGTCCATATGCGTAGGGCCCCAGTGGAACACATGCAGGCCCACTAACCAGGGCAGCACGAGGCGAAGTGCAGCCAAATCCCGGCTCACATCCAGCTCAGGTGCGGGTTGCCAGTATGTCCCCACATTCGGGTGATCCAAATCACCCAGCAAGGCGGCACAGGATTCACCCGTCTGGGTTAGTGTATCCCGGTGAAATTCAAGGGCAATTTTAATCCCTTTTTCGGCCGCCAGATCTGCCACACGTACGGCGTCCTCCAAAATAGTCGTCCTTGCATCGGTTGAAGTCTCGCCAGGACTCTGATGCCCGGCCCACACACGAATCATGGGGGCCTCCAGTGCTTCAGCCGTTTGCAGTACAGCGTCAAACGAAAGCCACAAATCTTCGACTTGCCCAAGTACATAGTAGGACCCATAGGCAGCTACAGCGAGTCCTACAGCTCGTGTGTTCTGTCCGATGCGATGCGCGGTCTCCAGATCACCATGCGGCACATGATTTTGGCCATGCCATTCAATGGACTTCAGCTGGGCCTTGTGAGCATGCTGAATCACATCCTCACAGGGCCTTTGCTTGAATGTCACTGAAACCAGGCCGGGTTGCATCATTAAAACACCACCTGATCGATCTCATTGTCACCGGTTTCGGTGATGCCACCCTTGATCTCGTAAGTCGATTCCATATTGGCCTCGGTCGGCTTGGCATAATGTTTGAGCATCCATTGGCCCTGAGAATCCAACTTCCCATAGATCATGCGTGCGGCTGCCTTGAGACTTTCCGGTGTCACCGAATAGTTGCAGATCACGGTCACGGCTTCGGGCACTGCGCCCAGTTCATACGGACAGTTGGTCACCACAATCACCTTCTTACCCTTGGCGATCAGTTTTCGAATCAACTCGGTGTTGTTGGCTGGACAGAGACGCCAGTAGTAATTTGTGGCGACAACCACGTCGACCTCGTCCACATAGTTCATGAGGAAATCCACATCTTCTGTGGTGGCCTTGAACTTGGTGTCCACACAGTAGATATTCTTGGACTGATCTACCATGGCCTGGTTAAAGCACTTGTTGTTGCATGCCACGTCGAAGCCACTGTACCCATCCAGCACCTGTTGCTCGATGACCATGACGGTCTGCTCAGGCTTCAGGGGCAGCAGGCTCTCGGTATCACGCAGCAGGGTGCAGCACTTCTCTGCCACGGTTGTGGACAACTCGATGAGCTGCTTGTCACGGATAGGCGCACCAGCCTGGTCGGCATCCACTTGGCCCATCTTGTCAAACTGACCAAGATTATACTTCATGGTGAGCACGCGTTTGACTGAAGCATTGAGCTGCTCTTCAGAGATCTCGCCATCTTCGACGAAGCGCTTGGTTTCAATCCAGGCCTGATCGCGGAATTCATCTTCAACCTTGTTAAGGATCAGGTCGCAACCGGCCTTAAGAGCCAGGGCGCAGGACTTGGCCACACCGTATTTTTCCATGAGGGCACCCATGGTGATACTGTCCGTGGTGATCACGCCTTCAAAGCCCAAGCGTTCACGCAGCAAACCGGTCACGATTTCTGGTGAGACGGTCGAGATCTGCATGCTGGGATCAGCCGCAGGTACGGTCGTATGGGCCAGCATGACACTGGGCAGGCCACCTTCAATCAACACACGATAGGGCTTCAGCTCTACGGCGTCAAGACGATCCCAGTCACCCGGTACGTTGGGCACGGCATAGTGGGCGTCAATGTCAGAATCACCGCGACCAGGGAAGTGCTTGGCAGTCGGCACGAGCCCACCATCCATATAACCCTTGATCGAGGCCAAGGCGTATTCAGCGATAATATCAGGATCATCGCCGTAAGCACGGATATTGATCTCGGGGTTGTTGGGGTTCATGTTGACGTCCAGCACGGGTGAGTGCAGGTTGGTGACACCCATGGCACTGAGCTGAAGGGCCACGGCTTTGCAGGCTTCATAGGCCAGTTGGGGATCACCGGTAGAGGTCAGGCCCATGGCAGAGGGAAAGAGGTTGATACCGGCAAAGCTGAAGTCACGGCTGATGTCGCCCTCTTGGTCAATCGACACATGCAAAGGCACACCGGGGTTGCGTGCTGCAGCCAGGGCCTGCAACTGATTCAGACGCTCGGCATACTCCTCAGGTGAGACATAGACAGCAGGGCCAGGAATGAACAGGTTCTGCTTGATCTTCTTGTAACCCTTGGGATAGTCATAGTCATAGTTCAAGCTCTGGTGGTAGTGCTGACCACGACGTGAGTTCTGCCCAAAGGGGGTCACGCGAATACCGCCAATATGCAGCCTTTCCACGGCTTCCATCACATAGGGCGTGACCATGGAACCACCCCAGTGAATCGTAAAGCACTGGCCGACCTTCTGGTCCAGGCTCATCTTGGAAAGGAGGTCATTGACAAACGCCTCACGTTTTTTGGGGTCTTTGTTTAAGTCGTACACTTTGATATTCTCCTAACACCTGTAGTCTTTTCAAAACGTTTATTGTAAATTGTTAGAACTATCCACTTTGTGTCGAACCGTGGCGTCGAGTAGTGTTTTTCCTTGATACTTGATGAGACTGGCCTTGGCCCCACTGCAATCCACGAGCTTGCCCTTGCCATCAAACTCGGCACAGAGCATGTCGCCATCAAACTCGAAGTCTCCCATGGTCTGTTGAGACCCGTCACCCAGGAGGATGACGTAGGTTGAACCACCACAAGTCACCTCATAGTAATTGTTGTCACCAATGGCCGTGGCCGCAGCTTCGCTGGCGGCTCCCTTGAAGGGCACTAGCAAGGTGGCCAAGGTTGTCTGCCCGGCCTTAGTGCTGTACTGCAGGACCGGTGCCGGAACCTTGACGGCATAATCGTAACCCACCCAGCCTTGAATGGGCTCTTCACTGCCATTGTATTGCGTTAGAGACAGCCCGTCTGTCAATACCGGCTTAACCAGGATGCCAGCCTCGTTCTTATAACTGGCAGTCACGCTCAAGTTCTTGGCCTCGGTAACCTGGGCTTCGGGACCAAAATGCCAGTATTGATCGTACTGATGCTGCCCCTTGGCGGCCAGCTCGTCAACCACCAGCCAGAAATTGGGTTTGACGAAGACGATCCTACGACGATGCGTTACCGGATCATCCAAACGTTCAAAGCCGTCGTGTGAACCGTCGACATAGTCAAACTTATCCGTACTGGAGAAGTTGCGTAAGGTACTTTTGGCCTTGGTCTTGAACATCCACTCATCAGCCAGCTCAGAAGAATCCTGACCATCAACCGTGATACTATTATGAGCAGCGGTTGACTTAAACCAAACACGCCATGGGCCTTCATAGACATAGCGGCCTGGATCAATCAATAAGGTTTCACCGTAGCCAGAAACATCCACACTCAAGGCGTCTGCGTGACCATGCACACAGCTCTGATCCATCACACCCAACTCACCGCAGGTGTAGACGCAAAACAGATCGTCATTGTCCCAACCGGTACGCATGGCCGCAAAACCCGAATCCGGCATAACCAAAGACCCTAAGGTAGGCTTTTCACCGTCCTTGCCATGGGTCGCAATCCAGAGCATGTCAGGCCGTTTGAACAAACGGGCTCCTGCCTTAAGCACCCAACGCAAATCGTTGTGATCATCGAGCATGTTCAGATTGTTGATATCTTCCCACAGACCATAGGAGGCACGTTCACCAAAGACATCACTTTCGTCAGCATCCTTGAGCATGGGATAGACGCCATGCGGTTTCATGATGCTGATCACAAAGTCGATCATCTTCTCAGCGTTTGACTTGTAGGTATCACTAACACGAACATCATTGCGTAAGGCTAGATCCAAGATCTGAGCAAAGCAGAATGCACAGACCAGGTGGTAGCCCGAGGCGCGTTCGACCTGGATGCCTTCCTCGCAAACCTGCATACGAATCTGTTCTTCAAAGCGGCTCATGGCCTCAGCCTTCCAGTCAAGGGCCTCCTTGAATTCCGGAAAAAGGATGCCCATGTGCGCCAAGCCGTTGGATTCCATGAGACCCCAGTTAGGCGATACATTGAAATAGCTCTTGTGACGCGTGTAATACAAACGCGTGTGACGTGCATGCTCGACCATGCTGGTCAACAGGGTGATCAAGAACTCCGGCGTAAACTCTGGAGAACCCAGGAAGTGATAGAAGCAAGGCACATAGGAGGTGTACATGCGAATCCCGATGGTCAAAGGCCGCCAGGTGCCCTGCTTCATGAAATGCGGGCGACTGACCTCGCCATCCACATTGAGCATCCACTCCATGTCAGGCATGGGATTCTTCTGGATCCAATCGCCCAGAATGCGTTTCCAGGCCTGGGTGTATTTTTCATCCCCTGTATACCAGTAGGCGCGTCCCAGTTCCGTGAGAAACTCATGGCGGTTCAGGCTGTAAGTCCATTCCGGATCACCATGAGGACCCGCCTTCCAGTCAATATCCTCGGGCAAATCCTGATGCACCAAATGGTTGCGACAGATCTTGTCCGCCTTGGTGGTGTCAAACACGACATCACTCTTGGGACGCTCCCATCCATCATAGTAATTGACATTGTCCCGAGAACGAAAATAGGCCAGCAAGGCCTCTGCAGCCTTTGCATAATCGTTTCGTTTGACGGCGACTTTGACAGCAGCCAAGCCATCTCGATTCAGGTCAAGCCAGCCAAAGAAAACTTCGACATGTTCCATAAACAACCCTTTTGTATCAAAAAAATGTATTTGAAGTTTTACCCTCCTCTAGTTTTCAGATGACCGTATTCAGCAACCTTTTTCTGAAAACGGCTTGCTGAAAACTGAACACCGCAGGGCTTATGCAAAAGTCTTGCTAGAGAGACTTAGGTGACACCTCTATGGTAATCTGGGTCTCTTCTTCTGGATGGAGAATGCGCCATCGCAACTGTTCGACTGCTTTTTTTCCGATGTGTTCAGGTTGGATGTCAATTGAAAGGGGACGAGGCTCCAGACCTGCCAACAGGGAGGTCTCGTTGTTGCATGAGATAATCTCAAGATCCTGGCCAATCCGTATACCCAGGCTTTTCAAGATGGGATAGAGCTTTGCTGTCAGGGCATCACAGGTCACAAACATACCTGTGGGCCGTTCGCCTCGAATCAGGAACTCTTCCAGGGTTTTTTGGATCAGCAGATCCCGATCCTGATCGATCTCCATGAGGTCAAAATGAGACTGCTCAATCACGCACTGTCGCGCAGTCTGTCCATGCTCCTTGGCCAATGCCAAAAATGCCGCCCAACGGTCACACAGATTGATTCTGGACATCAACGACGACGGAGTCACATAGGCAATCGTTTGGTGCCCTTTGCTCGCCAAATAATTCGCAGCTAGGCGGCCCACCTTGCCGTGATTGACGCGTACCCGGTCAGCGGATAGTCGCTCACTTGCGCCACTCATGACATAAACCACCTTGTACCCTCGAAGGATCTCCACAGCCTTGGAAGACACATTGTCCAGATGCGGCCATACAATCACGCCATCCACACCTCCCTTGGCCACAATAGGTGGCAAAGGACGCTTCGCACCCACAGCCCCCTGCACCATGCTCATACCATTGGAGGCCAGGGCCTCTTCAATGCCATGCAACACATTGGCCATAATGGGAGAATTGGAAAGGATCTTGAGACTTTCGCTGGATGTCAAAAAAGCAATATTGCCCGTTTTAAAGCCGGCATCTCTCGCACGTCGTGGACCACGACGCAGCGCTGGAGGCTTGGGTACGTATCCCATTTCCTTCATAATGGCCCTGATTCTACTTGCAGTCTCAGAACTCACACTGCCCTCGTTATTAATGACACGAGAGACTGTGGTGTGGGACACACCTGCTAATTTTGCAATTTCAACAATGGACATTAGTGGATTATTCTAACAAACG
>CAZBTJ010000059.1:0-31216 GCA_964494325.1 uncultured Pirellulales bacterium | reverse complement strand
GGAATATCCATCGGATGAATGAAAAAAAGCGGAGCGAAGCGACCTCCTTCCTTGGGCATTGGATATTCCGTGTTGGATATTGGGTGTTCAGTAAAAATACGACGCACTTTTAACCAGAGAAAAAGCAGTATGATCTTCGGATAAATGTCATCATGTTATAGATGCAAGTGTTAGGTGTTAAGTACTGGCATCGGCCACTGCTTACTTAAAACTTAAAACCTAACACTTAACACTGCGAATCCTAAATCCTAAATCCTAAATCGCAAATCGCAAATCCCCCCCCCCCCTCCCTTGCCCCAAGCCAATTCTCTCTGTATACTAGGTGTTTGAAAACGTATGCAATACACGGAGTAAAAACATGAATTTCACAAAAATGCATGGTCTTGGAAATGACTATGTGTATGTCAATGGTTTTGAAGAACAGATTGGCGACCCTGTGGCTTTGGCCCAAGTCATCAGTGACCGACATACTGGCGTGGGCTCGGACGGACTGATTTTGATCTTACCGTCTGACAAAGCGGATGCTCGAATGCGTATCTACAATGCGGATGGCTCGGAGGCTGAGATGTGCGGCAATGGCCTGCGTTGTGTGGCCAAATACGCCTATGAACATGGCCTGGCGCCATCGCGAGGTCCATTCTCGATCCCAGGGGGTTCAGATTCGCCCTTTAATGCCTCCCTGGCCCTTGAAACCGGCAACGGTGTACTGACAGTGGGTTTGACCACTGATGCAGACAATCGTGTCACACAAATCTGCGTGGACATGGGCGAGCCCAAACTCGCGCCAGCTCAGATGCCTACCACCCTAAATGAAGATCAGATGGTTAATTCGCCAATCAGCACAGATCTTGGAAACTTCCTCATCACCTGTGTCTCCATGGGCAATCCCCATGCGGTATTGTTCACTGAGGACATCCAGAGCATTGCTCTGAAAGAGTCGGGCTCAGCCATCGAGACGCATCCCTGCTTTCCAAATCGAACAAATGCCCACTGGGTCAAGATCATTGGGCCCCATGAAATCCAGATGATCACCTGGGAACGCGGCAGCGGAATCACACGGGCCTGTGGCACCGGCGCCTGCGCCTGTTGTGTGGCTGCGGTCCTGACAGGCAAGGCACAACGCGCATGCACGGCTCATTTGCCAGGGGGCGATTTGAGCCTGCAATGGAACGAACTGGATAATCACGTGTACATGACTGGCCCTGCAGTGGAGGTATTTCAAGGGACCTGGCCAACGGACTGATTGGAATGGGTTCTATTCAAATAATGGCGTAAGCAGCTTCTTCTGTGCCATTGTCTGATCAGAATCCTGTGTCCACACCGCCAGTTCAAGGCTCTTGCGGCAGGCACAGTCATCGCAAACCAGGGCTTCCTGAGATTCGATCACAGCTTCAATCAAACCCATACAATGGCGAGTGGCTGCCTGTAGATTTCCAAGGATCTCTTGCAGGAGCGCGTGTTTTCCCTTGGTCACATCATGCGGTCGCCAACAATCATAATCACTGGCAAGGGCAATCAGGCCATAACACATCTGCGCCTCTCTGGCGAGCTTGGCCTCTGGCATGGCAGTCATCCCAATCAAATCACCCCCCCATAGCCTGTGCATGCGAGACTCGGCACGGGTCGAAAACTGAGGCCCTTCCATACACACATACGTACCCTGCCTATGAGTCTTGATCTCTGTGGATTGAGCCACTTTATTGAGAGTCTTTGCAAGGGAGTCGCACACAGGGTCAGCCAATTCACAATGCACGGCGGCATGATCAAAAAAGCTGGTTCTTCGCTTGAATGTCTTGTCAATAAACTGATCCACCACCACCAGATCACCCGGGGCAATGGCTTCCTGCAAAGACCCCACTGCCCCTGTGGCCAGCAGCGTATGAACGCCCAACTGCTTCATGGCAAAAATATTGGCAGCGTAAGGCACAGCACTGGGGCTAAGGCAATGCCCGGGGCCATGTCGATTCAAAAATGCCACTCGCCGATCACCCCATTGCCCTACCACAATGGGGCCGCTGGGATTGCCAAACGGTGTCTTTGAAACCACTTCTTGACAGTCCGTCAAATGCTCGACAAGGCTGTCACCCAAACCTGACCCACCCATGATCCCTACAATATGCTGAGGCATTCAAATCTCCGTATCCAACAGGGTGTATAAAATCTATTTCGCTTTCAGCGCCTTCTGATAAGCCTTTTTCATGGTGGTCAAATGATCCACATATTTTTCTGGCGTCAACTTTTTGTACCCCGTTGTGTCATAAGGCATGCCACTGGCATCGGCCAGATAGACCGTTGGATAGCCTCTGAATTGAAACTCTTTGGGATACTTATCACCCGTAAACTCATTTTTCAGCTTCTTGTTTTGAGCCACAAGCTCTTTGGATTGTTTCTTTTTACTCGGAAAATCAATCTTGGCAAACACAAAATCTTTGGGTGCATTCTTTTTGAAGAACGCTTTCGAAAACACGCCTTTTTCTAGACGAACGCACCAGACGCACCAATCAGACCCCGTGAAGTTGATCAACAGATCTTTGCTCTGGGCCTGGGCCTTGGCCTTGGCCACATCGTAGTTTTCCAGCCAAAGATCTTTGACGTCCACCAAGGGTTTGGCTTGCTTCAAGAACGCCAGATGTTCGAGATACTTGTCCGGACCGCCAGCCTGATACCCAGTTTTGGCATAGGGCACCGCTTCGGAATCCGTCAAATACACCGTGGGATAGCCCCTGAATCCATGCTTGGCTTTGAATTCGTCTCTCAGGGTTTCATTTTGTTTTTTGACAGAATCTGCCAGTGTCTTGTTTCGAGGGAAATCCAGTTTCAAGAGCACAAAATCGGCAGACACTTTTGACCCAAATCCGTCCTGGTTCAAAACTTCACCCTCAAGCTTTACACACCAACTACACCAGTCTGATCCCGTGAACAAAACCAAGATATCCTTCCCCTGCTCCGCAGCTTGCGTCTTGGCCTTGACAAAGGAGTCCAGCCAAACCGCTTCCTCTGCCCAAACGCTGCTCGTCAAAAAAAGTGCCACAAGACCTGACAGTAAAAATCGCCTAAATGTCTTTCTTTCATTCATGATTCAATTCCTTATTAATCAATGACCAAGTATTTCCTAGTTTTTATCTATACTTTGAATCTGCCCGACTTTGTTCATTCTATTTACTAGAAAACAACCTGATCATGTCAAACCCCATCCATCCCCAGGACCCATTTGGCCGTTTTGGGTCGCACACGAAGCAGATAGGTAAAGTGATCAACCAGCAACCTCTCAACACAGAGCAAGGTTTGCACTGAAGCCCCTGCCAGCAAACCAATCTGGGAAAGGCAGGCCAAAATAGCCCTGGGCAAGGGAATACGATCTGGAAAATTCATTTCACAATCGCGGCACACAAGGCCATTCGCTTCATGGCTGAAAAAGGCGTCATAACGAGCGCCTGTCATGTCCATTTTACAGTTCAAGCACTGCGAAAACACGGGGAAAAGCCCTACTTCTCTCAATAAAGAGAGCTGAAACACAATTAGAAGTCCCAGGCGATCCCGTTTGGCAGTATCCGGACTGGTGCACAATCCGAGATCCTGAAGATATTGCACAAACACATCATGCAAGATATCGTGAGGATCGTGATCATGAATCAGTTTGGTGAGTAATTCAGTGCCCAGCAATGCGCAGTAATACGCATCCAGGTGCCGGGTCATGGTCAAAACAAGATCGTACTGTTGATGGAATTCCCGAAGTGTGTAGAGGCTACTGTTCTCATTTGGCAGATACACAATCTCGCCTCTGGAGAATCGCTCTATGGGCCCACCAAAAGAAGACTTGGCCCGTTTGGCGCCCTTGGCAATGACCTGGATTCTGCCGTGCGATCGCGTCAGTAATGTCACGATCTGCGACGTCTCAGAATAGTCCATGGCACGCAGGCAAATAGCTTGGTCTTTGACAAACACGGGACTTTGCCTACTCCGGGACCTTGGAGGGGTCACGTTGAATCTTTAATCGCTTGATACTTCTGGCCTCTGCTGAAATAATCGTAAACATCAGATTCTTGTAATCAAACGTTTCTCCACTCTTGGGAATGTACCCCAATTGAGTAAACACAAAACCACCTACCGTATCATAATCTTCGTCTTCAGGTAGCCCCATCTCAAATTCGTCATTCAAATCGTCCACATAGGTTCGTGCATCAAGTTCTATGGTATGCCCATCCAAACGGACAATCGTCTCCTCTGGAATTTCCTCGTACTCGTCTGCAATCTCGCCCACCAACTCTTCTAGAATATCTTCCAAAGTCACAATCCCGGCGGTCCCCCCGTATTCGTCCAAGACAACGGCAATGTGTAACTTCTGAGCCTGAAACTCATGCAACAACGCCCTGAGCGGTTTGGTCTCAGGCACATAGTAGGCTTTTCTGATGTGCTCCCGTAAAACAAACGCTTCGGACTCCTTGCCGATTTCCGCCAGCAAATCTTTGGCATAGACCAATCCTATAATATTGTCAATGCGTTCTTCATACACAGGTACGCGAGTGTGCCCAGCCGTGGCAATCGTATTTAGGATGGTCTGCAAGTCTGTATTCACTTCAACAGCGGTGATGTCTGTGCGCGGGGTCATGATTTCGTCTGCTGTGGTATCACTCAACTCCAGCACATTTTCTATCATCTCCTGTTCTTCTTCATCCACAGCGCCTTCCAAACGATGCTGCTCCAGCTCAGACAGAAAATCCTCATGCTTTTCTTCCTGCATTTCTTCAGGTGTCGTCTCGGGCACGCCAGCCAAGCGACGAATCAAACCATCATACCCTTTTTGCACAAAGATGACAGGCGATGCTCCAATAGACAACACCCATAAAACTTTGTGGGTGCGACTCAGGAGTTTTTCGCCGGCATACTTTGCCCAGGCATGAGGAATGGCGATACCAAACATGAGATACAAGACTGAACCAGAAACAAAAGTCCACACATAGACATGTACTGCGCGGCTGCAAACCTCTTCAAGAATCCAGATCAGAATCAGAAACAGGCAAAACTCGCTGATCAACCGGTATAAAACCGAGGAAAGAATGAGCCTTTCGCTATCACTGACCAGACGGTTGACCCGTTCATCCACATTGTTTCTGTGACTTGCCGCTTTGAATGCTTCCTGAAGGCGGCCAAAGCTAAATGTGCGCAGCGCAATCGTATTGACAGAAAAGAACATAGTCCCCAACGAAAAGAAACTGATGCCTATCAAAGCCCAACCTAGGTGGCCCACAAATTAACCTTTCAAGCAAATCTCTTAATTCAATTGCCACAGCGGCAATTAATACGTCTACTGCAAATCATTCTGATAAATCGCCCCATAGCCAAGCGATTTAAGAATACGATCTTCTTCAGCGTGCATGTCTTGTGCCTTCTCTTCAACAAGATCGTCATGCCCAAGATTGTGCAGCATGCCATGTGTCAGATACAGCGCAAGCTCTGCCTGATCACTGTGACCCCGCAAACGAGCTTGCTCCATGGCTTTTTCGCCGTTCACAATGACCTCAAAACAGGATCGCCCTTCAGTTTCATCCGTCAGGTCAAAACTAAAACAATCTGTAGATCCCTCATGATTCAAGTATTGAGCGTTGATACGACAGGTCTCCTTATCATCTATCACAGCCACGCTTACCTCAGCCTCTGCCACATGATACATTCGGCATATGGTCTGAATCAAAGTTTTTATGGCCTCATGATCCAGATCTATGCCCTCGAAGGATTGATGAATCTGAACATCAATCATGACTTATGCGTCCCCACATCAATCTTATCGTCATCTTGGTGTTTGGCATGCTCACGCGATTTATCCCTGTCCTTGTCCTTGGTATCATTCAGATAATTCGGATCGTCCGGTGATTTGGGATAAGCAATACGCCCATGGTAATGGGCTGCCAGGGCCATGGACATCGCCTTTTCAACCCGGCTTAATTCCCGTAATGTAATGTCACATTCATCAAACTGGCCATCCTGAAGGCGCTTCATCGAAATGTTATGAATCACAGTCTCCACCTTGGCAGGCGACACTTCAGCCAACGACCGAACAGCCCCTTCCACAGAATCCGCCAGCATGACAATGGCGGCCTCCTTACTTCTGGGCTTGGGCCCTGCATAGCGAAATTCACTCTCGCTGGGCGGTGCCTCTTTCGGTTTTTCGCCGTTCACAGGGGACTCATGCTTTTTCATGGCTTCATTGTAGAACGGTTCTATCAAGGTTGTGCCATGATGAGTTTCAATAAATTGGCGCAACACAACCGGCAGTTTATATTCCTTGGCCATCTCAATCCCATCCTTGACGTGGCCCACAATAATCAACTGGCTCATGGTGGGAGACAGCTCTTTGTGCTTACTCTCGCCACCGCCCTGGTTTTCAATAAAATAGCTCGGTTTGTGAATCTTGCCAATGTCATGATAATATGCACCCACACGACAGAGCAATCCATTCCGCCCAATCGCCTCAGCCGCAGCCTCCGCAATGGATCCAATAATCAGGCAATGACTGAACGTACCGGGCGCCTCCATCGCCAACTTCTTGAGCAGAGGCTGGTTTGCGTCGCTGTAGTCCAACAGCGTCATACTGGTGGCAATACGAAATAACTTTTCAATCAGCGGTAAAAAACTCTGGATTAAGAGTCCCACCAGGAACGTAATACCGCCGTGACCTCCCGCCACCAGAAAAATCTCGCTCCAATCCGTTGACACATCTTTGGCAACCGCACGCTGCAAATACCCCGCACTTAATGCCGTGATAAATACCGCCGACGAAGCCAACGAACTCACTTCCAGAAGTTTCATGCGTGTGCGTATTTCACGCAGAGAGAAACCACTGGCAATAATACCCATCATCATCACCACAAACAGTGTAATATCGGTAAGCTGATAGGGTGTGGTAGCCATATCCTTGATAATCAGGCACACGTACAATGCAAAGAAAATGCTCATATCAATGGCGAATCGCTGATCATACGCAATCGCCAGCACAATCGCCACCATAACCACAGCGCCGGTGGCAAAGCCAGTGGCCCATGAGGCACCTACGGCTGAAAGAATGCAAATCTTGGCAGCCACCTGCATCGACAAAAACAACGCACACAACACAATGGCACGTGTGTGGTTTTTGATCATACGTTTTTGAAAATGGTGGATATACAGGCCTGCGCCCACAGAAACCATCAACACCAGCACGGCAACAGGGCCCACACTTCTGAATTCACCACGGAGTAAATGATCAAAAGACATGACCACCACACATCCGAGCACATAGGCCAGCCAGATTGACAGGGAAGTCACCATGTCTGTATCCAGCATCTTGGCAAACCGTGACTTCTCTGGGGCAATGGTTTTTCGCACTTGATCGCGTCTTGGATTTGATTTTTTAAACCGTACCATCTGGTTATTCTCCGTCCCCTCAAATCGCCTCTAAAGACCCTTTGAGTTTGCGTCATCTCCCTGTGATTTACGGGCCAAAACTTCCCTATCCTGTTTATCCTTGTACGCTTGAACAATATTCTGGACCAACCTATGTCGCACAATATCGGTTTTCTTGAGCTGAACCACACCAATCCCTTCAATATTCTTCAGGGTGGCAATCGCCTCAACCATGCCACTGATCTGATTGGCTTCCAGGTCAATTTGCGTAACATCACCCGTAATTATCATTTTTGAACCATGACCCAGTCTTGTCAATACCATGAGCATCTGCTTGGCCGAGGTATTCTGAGCTTCATCACAGATGACCACGGATTCATTTAACGTACGCCCACGCATAAATGCCAATGGAATTATTTCAATCACGTCCAACTCCATAAGCTTGCGCATCTGCACAAAATCCATCATGTCTTCCAAGGCATCAAACAGGGGACGTAAATACGGATTCACCTTGGCCTGCAAATCACCCGGCAAAAAGCCCAACTTCTCACCGGCCTCGACAGCGGGTCTGGCCAGGACAATTCTTCGAATCTGCTTCTTCTTGAGCATGGACACTGCCATGGCCACAGAAAGATACGTTTTTCCGGTCCCTGCTGGCCCCACACAAAACGTCACATCATTGGCATCCAACGCTTCAATGTACTTGAGTTGACCCTCCGTTGAGGGCTTCACAGCCTTGGCTCGGGAGTACACGGCCAAGCCTTTGCTCAAGGCCAAAGCCTCTGAGTCTGAGGGGGCTTGACCCTTGACCAGATCTTCCACGGCCAGATAAGTCAGCACCTCATGACGGATGAGATGTTTCTGCATCCGATCCAAGACTGCAGCGGCCCTGTGCACATTCTCCTTGGTCCCCACAATCTGGACCCCTTCTTTGCGTGGCGTCATGCGCACGCACAGGGCCTGACGTAGATACCGCAAATGACTATCAGCCGGTCCAAACAGTTCTACATGCTTTTCCGGCTGGTCCAAATGAACAATGGTTTCCAATAGTAGCCTCAAATAGCCAGAGTATTAAGAACTAGGTTCTTGGCTCGCAACACATCCAAAAGAACATGTATGCGAGCGGTGCTGCTATCAACAGCGAATCCAGCACATCCAATAGACCGCCAAATCCGGGTACATAAGTGGAAGAATCCTTCTGAACCGCATCACGCTTCAACATGGACTCCACCAAATCACCCATTTGGCCTATAAATGCAAAACAGCCACCAAACGCAATGGCAGCCGTACGCGACATTATACCGGTACAATCGGCAAAAACCACAGACAATATTACAGCAAACACGCAGGCTCCAGCCATGCCTTCCCAGGTTTTTCCCGGACTTATGCCTGGCGCGATCTTGTGTTTCCCGATCAAACGTCCCACAGTATAGGCGCCAATATCAGAGAATTTGACCACCAACACATAAATAACCACAGGCCACAAGCCATAATCCACTCGTAGGGCCATGGCAAAACAGGCCAACCATCCCAAATACAGGATAGCCAGACTCCCAGCACCACAGGCAGCAATCACACCCTCAATTCCAAACCGAATGGCATGTACCACAAACAAGGCCAAGAAGCACAAAAACAGGACAAAACCGGGCAGCCATTGGCATGACCACCCCATCCAGTGCTGCAAAAACGGTATCAACGTCAGAGCACAGGACCCGATAATTGTCACACCCACTGGTATTTTTACACCTTTGGCTTGAACCAATCCAGCCAACTCCAGATGCATCGGAATCTGAAGCACTAAAATCAGCAAACACAATAGTGCCCCCTGCACCGCCCCGTCATCCTGCAGAGACACGGTTAGCGACCCATCCAGCCAACCATCCAACATAGCCAACCCAATGAATCCCCCAGCCATAAGGACTCCAAAAAGCAGTCGATATTTCAGCATAATCCCGTATTCAATCCCTTAACACCATATGACAGACCCATAAAAAACAGCTCCTAAGTATAAGATATTGAAACAACATAGCAAGGAAAGAACTGGTTTATGCAAGAAACCTAAGAAGACTCAGTTTAGAACAATCCCTCCCAACCACCCGAATCCCTGTGCCTATCCCAAAAATGCTTTCTCTAGAATCCCAATTTTATCAAAATTGTTTGCCTTTTTGGGACGTTGGCAGTAATATACCCGCTAGGAGAGCTTGTTTGTATCGTGGGAATTCCCCCATGGAGAGAGGCTATTCTAGTATGGCTCAACTTGATAACGACAACAAAATCGGGGGCAGGACCGACAGTGATCGAACCATACAAGGGTATGTCGATCTGTTGACGGACGAGCATCGTATGCTTGTGGTGCTCAAGTCACAGCTGTATGGAGGCTCTTGGTCCCCCATGCTCGACGATTTAAAAAATCGCCTGAACGGCAAACCGTATATTTTTAAGCTAGTCAATCGTATCAATGATGATGTTGAGCGAATTGAGGCCATGAAAGCCTTTGAACAGACGCATAACATAGATCTGTGTGACTATGTTGGGCTGGACTAAAACTGAGGCAAAAAACAAGTTTTTACGGAGAAATGAACAAAATGGATGTTAAGATTAAGACCGCGTTAGTCAGTGTCTCGGACAAATCAGGGGTGGTGGAATTCGCCCAAGCTCTGGTCCAACTGGGCGTCAAAATTATCAGTACGGGCGGCACAGCCACAGTACTCGCTGACGCCGGACTCGACGTGATTGCCATCGACTCAGTCACAGGCTTTCCTGAAATGATGAACGGACGCGTCAAAACGCTTCACCCCAAGATTCACGGTGCCCTGCTCGGTCTCAGGGACAACGCGGATCATGTCAAAGCCATGGAAACCCATGACATCGACCCCATTGATCTGGTGTGTGTCAATCTGTACCCATTTGAGCAAACCATAGCGAATCCCAACTGCGCCATGTCGGACGCCATTGAAAACATTGACATCGGTGGCCCAAGCATGATTCGATCGGGCTCAAAGAACAATAAATTTGTGACCGTCGTCACCAATCCAGGTCAATATGACAAGGTCATTGAGCAGATGCAGGCCAACAACGCCGCCCTCACTCAAGAGATGAGAAGCGACCTGGCACGTATCGCCTTCGGCCTGACAGCCTCCTATGATTCAGCCATTTCTCAGTATCTCAATAGCAAAGCCGGCGTAGAATATCCCGAACGTATCACCATCAGCCTCCAACAGGAAGCCACTCTGAGATACGGCGAGAATCCTCACCAGAGCGGTGCATTTTACAAACGTTCCAATGCCCTGGAAACCTCTGTCAGTCGCGGCGAACTCCTCGAAGGTGGCACTGCCATCAGCTTCAACAATCTACTCGACACCAACGCGGCCTTCGAACTGGTCAAAGAGTTTGATGAACCTGCCGTGGTCGTGGTCAAACACCTCAATCCTTGCGGTTGTGCTGTGGACGACAATATTCGTATGGCCTATAGAAAAGCCTACGAAGGGGATGTGGTCAGCGCCTTTGGCGGTATCATCGCCCTGAACAGAAAAGTGGAAGTGGAACTTGCCCACACCATCATGGAATCCTACAGTCGATTCGGCAAGGCCCTCGGTGCCAGTGGCTTCTTCGCAGAAGTCATCATTGCCCCGGACTTTGACGCCGAAGCCATTGAAATCATTCGCACACTCAAGAGCTGGGGCAGTCGGGTCCGCCTGATTCGCACTGGCCCGATGGACCGCACCAAGGTGGACGTCGGCGAATTCGATGTACGCTGTTTAATCGGCGGTATGCTCGTTCAAAAGCGTGACCTCGTCGGCTGGGAGCCCGATCAACTCACCTTCCCTACCAAGGTCAAAGCCACGGCAGAGCAACTTGAAGACCTCAAAATTGCCTGGGTCGCAGGCAAACATACCAAGAGCAATACCATTGTCCTGGTCAAGAACAAAAAGGTCATTGGTGTCGGTGCTGGCCAGATGAATCGGATCGATTCCGGTCTACTGGCATTTAAGGCAGCAGGCGAGGACTCCAAGGGCTCAGTCATGGCCTCTGATGCGTTCTTCCCCTTCCCCGACAATATTGAAAATGCCGCCAAAAACGGCATCGCAGCCATTGTCCAACCGGGTGGTTCCAAAAAAGACCCGGACGTCATTGCTGCAGCAGATGCCGCTGGCATTGCCATGGTCTTCACTGGTAAGAGGCACTTTAAACATTAGAATGGTTTTTAGGTCGCTGCAAATCACTTATCACAACAAACAAAAAAGGGGTGACGCTTTAAGGCGTCACCCCTTTTTCATTATCAGCAAAACAACCCGGACGACTGTCATGTCTCCAGCTGCTCTAGAATGTCGTAAGTTTTGTCCAGGATGATCGAGAGCTGGCTGTCTGTGACACAGAGGGGTAGATAGAGATAGACTGCGTTACCCATGGGTCTCAGGATCAGTCCCTGCTTTAAGCCCTGCTTGAAAACCTCAAGACCGATACGCTGTTTGGTGTCAACCGGTGTTTTTGTGGCCTTATCCTGGACCAATTCCATAGCGGCCACAAAGCCAATGGTGCGCACATCACCCACGCACTTCAGATCTTCAAAGGCCTTCAAGCGGTGCGCAAAGCCAGGTATCCTGTGCTGTACGCGAGCCATGGTATTTTCCTCCTCAAAGATATCGAGCGTGGCCATGGCAGCAGCGCACCCTAGGGGGTTGGCTGCATAGGTATGACCGTGGTACAGGGTCTTGCCTGTGTCGTAGTCATCGTAAAATGCGTCGAACACGGCATCTGTCGTCATGGTCACAGCAAAGGGCAAGGTGCCGGAGGTCAGGCCCTTGGACAGGCACAGAAAATCAGGGGACACCTTGGCATGTTCGCAGGCAAACAATCGGCCTGTGCGCCCGAAACCAGTGGCCACCTCGTCCAGGATAAGATGCACATCATACTGCTGAGCAAGTTTCGCCGCCTGTTTTAAATATTCGGCAGGATAGATGATCATACCCGCTGCACCCATGAGCAAAGGTTCCAGGATTAATGCCGCAATCTGATCATGCTTTGCCTTAAGAAGGTCTTCCAAGGGCGTTATGCAGGCTAGGGAACAGATTTCTTTACACTGATCCTTTGTCTTTCCCACTGGACAGTGATAACAATTCGGCGTGGGCACCTTGTGGGTTTCAAAAAGCATGGAAGCAAAGGCCTCGGTGAATGAACTGGCACCGGACACACTCATGGCCCCCACTGTATCGCCGTGATACCCCTTATCCAACCCGACAAACTGGCATTTTTCAGGTTTACCGCTGTTTCGCCAGTATTGGAGCGACATTTTGAGTGCCACCTCCACTGCCGTGGACCCATTGTCTGAATAAAACACACGTGACAAGCCCTCGGGCGTGATGTCAACCAGGCGTTCACCCAGCTCGATCGCCCCCCTGTGGGTAAATCCAGCAAACAGCACGTGATCGAGGGTTTGCAGCTGCTTGTTGATGGCCTCCACAATCGTGGGATGATTGTGACCGTGGATATTACACCACCAGCTCGAAATCGTATCCCAATACTCTCGTCCCTGGTCATCAAAGAGACTCAGTCCCTCGGCCCGTTCAATCAGAATGGGCGGCCAGGTCTCACAATCCTTCATCTGGGTGTAAGGATGCCAGAGCGTTCGTAAATCACGTTTTATCCAGGTCATGAAAAATGGTTTCTAGTTTTTAGTTGTGGGTTGTTAGTTTTAAGACAATGGGCACCATACTGGGATTAGGATCGAATGTCAAACGGTAAGCCTGGCGGAGTTCCCATGAAAATTAGCTTGCATTGATCTGGCCATGCGCTAAAATAGCTATAATTATAACTAGGCCCCTTAGTGGCCACCCTATCCAAGGCCAAAATAAAACAGGTCAGCAAAGCAATAGAATTCGCCCTTGACCTATAATCCCAAATCCACAATGGCCTTTCCAATGGACTCAAAAGCCTTTTTAAGGGCCGCTTTGTCTTGGGTCCAGGGGAGCGTACCAAGTATGCGTAAGTCCGTCAGATCCTGAATAATCTGGGGGTTATCCTGCGAGATGGCATCAGGCTCGTGCTCTGGGCCGTTAAAGATGATCCCTGAAATGGTGATGCCTCTGCTCTGTAAGGCTTCAACCGTTAAAAGCGTGTGGTTGATCGCGCCCAGCTGGTTCTTGGCCACGACCAGAACCGGCAAGTCCAGCTCATCGACCAGATCAAGGAGTAAGGCCTTTCGGGAATAGGGCACAAGGGCCCCACCCATGCCTTCGACGAGCACAGTGTCAAACCGTGATTCGAGTTGTTCATAGGCCTGCTTGATCACGGCCAGGTCAATGCTGCGTGACTCAGCTTCGGCAGCCAGATGAGCAGATGCGGGCAGGGCAAAGATATAGGGACAGACAGCGTCCTGATAGTCAACAATGTATTCACGTGTGCGTCCCATCAAAGACAGGTGTGTGTCTATATCCTCTGGAAATCCAACACATCCGGACTGAACCCACTTTTGCGTGATCACAGACCGTGCCTGCTTGAGAAGACACTGAGCCAATAATCCTGTCACCAGCGTCTTACCCACATCTGTGTCCGTACCTGTAATAAAGATCCCCTGTTCCATAGCAACCTTCCTATCTTCCTATCTTCTTAGTTTCTTATCTTCAGGCGTTCTTACGCCGCACGCCTGGCAATAAAACACGTCGTACGAAGCCAAAACGCGTCCGTACGTGGCTCTGTAAATCTTGTCCAGGGCCTCAATGTGTTGACGAGACAATGTCTGCCCCTCCACACCACTGCCCTTGGCACCCGTGTACTTGATGGTCTTGAGCAAATCCCAGACAGAATTGTACGACTGCTCCACCACCTCTTTTCTAATCTTGACGGAATCAAATGCACGTCTCAGATAACACTCAATGTCTGAAGCCTCATAAAATCCCTCAGCACTCAAAGCCGTGGGTCTGCCCAGAAGACAGTTCAAGGCAAAAGACAATTCACAAAAAGTCTGGGGACCAAACACGGAAAAGGCTAGCGTACCTTCACCCGTCAAGACTTGACCATAGGCCTTTATCGCCCCGGCCAGATCCGAAAACCACTGCATAGAAACATTAGATACGATCAAATCATAGAAACCAGGCAAGGGCAACCGTTCCGCATCCCCCACCTCATACGTCATATGGTCTGTTCCCAGCTTGGTCCTGGCCACTTCGATCATGCTGGGGCATAGATCCACGGCTGTAATGTGGGCCTTCGTATACCGATTCCGAACATGTTGTGTAAATGTGCCTGTGCCACAACCAATATCCAGTACCGCTTCCACGTCCTTGTCCGGACAAAACGCCAGCAAGGCCTGGCCCACACGATTCTGGACCTGGGCATACAAATCGTAATGACTCGCATGTCTGGCAAAATTGGACTGGATCAGAGTCTTATTAATCATATCACAGGGTCGCTTCGCTCCAGTTATTCGTTTTTAGTTTTTAGTTTTTAGTTTTTAGTTTTTAGTTTTTAGTTTTAACTGAAGTTTTGCAAACTTCAAGTTTTCAGTTTTCAGTAGGCAGTTTACAGTATAAAGAACGCGTTTTACTAAAAACTAAAAACCAAACACTATACACCACAGAGCTTTTTGCAAAAGTCCAGTTCTAAGTAGGCTGAAGGCTCTTTTTAAAATCAGTACGCGAAGCGTTCCAAATAGCTGAAAGCTGAGAGCTGACGGCTGAAAGCTGTTTTCCCTACTTTCTTACCTTCTTATCTTCTTACCTTCCTGCCTTCCCACTGTCACCGTCTCTGAAAATGTGGGGTCCAGAAACACGGCATGGGCCGCATCAGATACCTCACAATACCGTGCTCCAGGCAATTGCTCTGCGAGAACCCGCGCCCCCTGCACCGGCGCGACCCGATCATTAACACCATGAATCACGGTCACAGATCTTATCTTCTTCAAAGCAACCGCGTCCAATGACACCTGAGCCAACCAGTCCAGACCGGCCAACAAATCCTCCGGCTTAAACTTGGCAAGGTATGTCTTTTGTAATGTTTGCTTAAACCAGGGCAGGTGCGTTTTATCCAAACAAGCCTTGTAAAAACAGGTCAGGTACGTTTGACAGCTACGTGTGAGCAAATCCTTGATCTCATTGAGACCCTTTACTGGATAGGCTGGGCGTATACCCACCAGAATCAACTGTCTAACCTGCTCTGGATATTTGACCGCCAGACCTGCCAATGCCACACCACCTTGAGACCACCCCATCATATCCAAGGCACCGTAGCCCCCAGACAGCACCACATCTTCCAAAACAGCCATATCAGGACTCGTGTACAGCAGGTAATTGAACGGCAAGCGTAGGGGCTCAAACACCCGTTCATCAAAACCCCAACCCGGCACCAATAACAGGGTTCTGTCGTAGCCTCTATTCTTGTATTGGAGCATTGGTTTCGCCAAGTCGCTTCGTTCCAGTTTTAAATGTCAGGTTTTTAGTTTTTAGTTTTTAGTTTTTAGTTTTTAGTTTTTAGTTATTGGTTGTTCGTTGTTGGTTGTTGGTTGATGGCAAGGAAGCTTGTCGCTTCGCTCCAGTTTTAAGTGTTTAGTTTTAAGTTCTAAGTAGGCTGAAGGCTCCTTATTAAACTCAGTACGCGAAGCGTTCCAAATAGCTGAAAGCTGAGAGCTGACGGCTGACGGCTGAAAGCTGAAAGCTGTTTTCCCTACTTTCTTACCTTCTGCTCTTCTTAGTTTCTCTGTTTCACACTGTCTCACAGTCATCGTGTCAAACCGTCACACTGCCCGACAGGACCCATGTCTTTAAAACAGGCCACCAGACGATCCACCACTTTCTGATCATGGTCATAACACAAAGACAGTCGAACTCTGGCCTGACCTTCGGGCACAGTGGGCGGCCGAACCGGCGCACCACGAAAGCCTGCCTCTTCCAGGGATTCACTCAACACCACGGCCTTGTCAGCCGTCCCCGTGATCACGGGGATGATCTGAGACGCCCCACACAGGTGCCACCCCAGAGCCTGTAATTGCTGTCTCAAATCTGCCGCGCGCTCCAGAACCGCTTTTCGTCGATTCGGCTCCTTCACCACCACGTCCAGGGCGGCCAGGTTTGCCGCAATCACACTCGGTGGCAGCGCCGTGGAATAGATAAAACTGCGGCAGGTGTTGATGAGCCATGACTTGACCAAATCCGAACAAGCCACATACCCACCAAAGCTGCCCAGGGCTTTGCTGAATGTGCCCATGACCAGATCCACCTGGTCTGTCACGCCCTGCTGCTCCACACATCCGCTGCCCTGATCACCGAACAGACCAGTCGCATGGGCTTCATCAACCAGCCAGGTAAACCAAACCTCTTGCTTAAGCTCTGCTATGGCCTTTAATGGGGCCAGGTCGCCGTCCATACTGAATACCGACTCTGTGGCCACCAGACATCTGTCAAAATCGGCCGAATGCTTTATGAGCAAGCGTCTTAAGTGATCTACATCATTATGCTGAAAGCGAAACAACCGAGCCCCTGACAGACGTGCACCATCCAGCAAACTGACGTGATTTAGACGGTCGCAAAATATGGCATCGCCCTTCTGGCACAACGAGGAGATAAGACCTATGTTACCCTGATACCCGCTGTTAAACACCAAGGCTGCGGGTTTTTTCTTGAACTGAGCCACACGAGCTTCGAGCTGATGATGTAGAGTCAGGTCGCCACTCAATAGACGCGAGCCCCCTGCACCGGTACCCATTTCTTCGATGGCACGGATCGAGGCCTGCTTGAGTGCTGGATGCATTGACAGAGACAGATAGTCATTGGATGACAGATCCACCAGGGATCGATCCGGCCCATGCCAATACCCATGCTCAAAAGACCGGGCTGGCCTGAGTGCCCGGAACAAGGATTGTTTTTTGCGTTGTTCAAGCTGGTGTTCTAGTCGGTCCATTGGTCTAGGATCTCTTGGATGAGGGCCTGGTCTTTGGCCAGACTATCTCCCTTGACAGTCAGATAACCGCCAATGATCATACCATTGGCACCGGCTTCAAAGCCCTTGATCTGCTCCGAACCCAGCACGGATTCCCGTCCAGCAGCAAGCTTGATGTTTTTGTCCTTGAGGATCAGCCGAAACAGACACACGGTTCGAATCACATCTTCGGCAGAAATCCGAGTGATAGATTCCAGCGGCGTACCGGGAATGGGCGTCAGAATGTTGATGGGCACAGAATCCACATCCAGATCTTTGAGCGTACAGGCCATGTCCACACGGTCGGACCAATCCTCGCCCAGACCAATGATCCCGCCACTGCACACCTGCATGCCTGCCGCCTTAGCTGACCGCACAGTATTGAGGCGTTCATCATATTCGTGCGTAGACACGATCTGCGTGTAGAAACGTCTGGAGGTTTCAATATTGTGATGATAGCGGGTCATGCCAGCCTGCTTGAGTAACATCAGTTGATCCCGATCCAGTGCGCCCAACGAACCGCACACACCCAGGCCCACCTCATTGACGATGCGCTGAGCCGCCTTGGCAATGGTTTCCACTTCAGCTGGAGTCAGGCGATTACCGCTTGTCACGATGCCAAATCGCCTGGCCCCAATCTCAGAAGCCTCCTTGGCAGCCTGAACCATGTCATCAGCACCCTTGAGGTCATAGACATCCACTTTAGCAGGGTGCCTGGCAGACTGGGCACAGAACTTACAGTCCTCAGAACACAAACCGCTCTTGGCATTGAGAATGCTGCACAATTGCAATTCAGACCCAATATGTGCCTTTCGAACGGCATTGGCCTGTTCAATCAACGCCTCAATGGGCATGTTGATCCAAACATCAGTTTGTTTTTCGTGTGTTTCCATAGGTGGCGTATATTACCATTAGCCCATCAAGACGTCCACCCCCAAGGCTGACCGGTGTGACAGTGATACGGTTTGACAGTGGAGCAGCGAGAAGCTAAGAAGAGCAGAAGGTAAGAAGGTAAGAAAACAGCTGTCAGCCTTCAGCTATCAGCTATTTGGAACGCTTCGCGTGCTGTTTTAATAGACGCCTCAGTGCTTCGGCGTGACAGGGTCACTTTGGGTGAAGGCGGATGCTGGCGATACCAGCTTGAATCGACAAACGATAAACAACGGTAGATTGCCGCGCTTCGCTCGCAATGACAGCCAGTTTTATGGGCAGAGCCACTGTGGATCGTCTCGCATCACAGAAAGAAAAGCTTCCTTGCCAACAACTAAAAACTAAAAACCAGAGCGCAGCGACACCCCTCCGACCGCTTTTCAAGATTAGTGAAGATTAGTGGTTAAGAAATAGCTGTCAGCCATCAGCCAACAAGCGAACACCGAACAACGCTTGGCCCGTGGAAGGCTTTTCAACTGGGCAACGCCGAACAACGAACACCTAACACCTAACAACTAGCCCCCAACCCCTAAACCCTAGTCCCTATAAAACAGAACAGGGGCAGGAGAACGACTCCCACCCCTGAACTCAGCTAAAGGTTTTGAACAATGTGAGGATTTATAATTTATCTGAATGACTGGCCAGATAGTCAGCCACGCCTTCAGTACTTGGATTCATGCCTTCATCTCCCTTTTGCCACCCTGCCGGGCAAACTTCGCCGTGTTCTTCTGTGAACTGCAAAGCATCCACCAGTCTCAGCATTTCGTCCACATTCCGCCCTAGAGCCAGATTATTCACCACCTGGTGCTGCACAATAGCACCACATATTTGCCCCTCAGGCTCGACAAGGTGAAATCTTCCACAATTGATCCATTGGGTAATACAGCTGCTGCTGTAAAGTCCGGGGCCTCCTGGGTGACCAAAACACTCATAAGGTTTCCTTTCTGTGCAAAAGCTAATGCACGGGTTGTTTGACAGGGCAAGGAACGAAAATCCTCGCATTTTTAAATCAAAAATCAAAAATCAAAAATCGGAAACTGGAAATCAAAAATCGGAAATCCGAAATTCAAAACCCCAACACCCGTCCAACTTGATACACGATCAATGTAACACCATAGGCCAACACAGTCAGCCCCACAAACTGCCCCGCTGCCCATCCCCACGATCCAGTCTCTTGCCGAGTCATGGCAACCGTAGCCACACAAGGCGTCGATATCAGGCAAAAGAGCATGACACACAATCCAATCAGGGGTGTGTAGTTTTCTTTTAACTTACCACGTAATGAAGCCCCTTCTTGTTCATCCCCCACCGCATAAACTATCCCTAATTGTGACACAAAAACCTCTTTTGCTGCGGTGGCCCCAATCAAAGCCGTGCCAATCTTCCAATCAAAACCCAAAGGACGAATCACCGGCTCAATCCCCTTGCCCAGATGCCCCATGATTGAATGCTCAAGTTTGAACTGCTGAGCTTCAAGTGCCCCCAACCCTGCCACATCCTCCTTAGAGGTGGTGGGGAAGGTGGCCAGAATCCACAAAACAATGGAAATCCCAAGGATCACGGTGCCCGCCTTCTTCAAAAACATCCATGCCCGATGCCACATGTGGATGACCAAGGATCTGACGGTTGGCAGCCGATACGGGGGCAATTCCATCACATACGGCATGGTCTCCCCCTTGAACAGACTCAATCGCAACACCTTGGCCAGCACAATGGCCAGGATTATCCCTGTCAGATAAATAATCCATAACACAGGTCCCTGCCAAGCCTTGGGAAAGAAGGCAGGTATGATCAAACCATAAATTGTCAGACGTGCCCCACAGCTGAACAACGGAAGCACCATAATGGTCGTCAAACGATTGCGTCGATTCTCAAGGATTCGAGTCGCCATAATCGCCGGTACAGTACAACCAAAACCAATCAACATGGGAATAAAACTCTTGCCATGTAAGCCAATCTTGTGCATAAAACGGTCCACCACAAAGGCCGCCCGGGCCATGTAGCCCGTATCTTCCAGCAGGGCAATGCCCAAAAAGAGCAGCAGAATATTCGGTAAAAACACGAGCACCCCGCCCACACCACTGATCACGCCATCCACCAGGAGTGATTTGACCAAGCTCTCGCTCCCTTCAGCCCACAGACCTGCCACAACCCCTCCCAGCCAGCCGAAAAGCCAATCCAATCCTTCCATCGGTTTTTCGCCCAACGTAAATGTCAGCCAGAAAACCAGATACATCAGCAGCATAAAAATGGGCAACCCCAAGACACGATGTGTCACCACCGTATCAATCAAGTCGCTCGTGCTGTGCCGCAATTCCACGGTGTTTTTGATCGTCTGCTGACAAGCCCCTGAAATAAACCCATACCGCCGATCAGCAATCACGATTTCAGGGGGATCACTAAACAAACCCTTTAAACGCTCCACACTGCGATTTGTGGCGTCCAACACCGGCTTTTCCGTCACAAAACGCAGAATATCTTCATCCTGCTCCAGAAGTTTTGTCACCAACCAGCGGGTTTCGTACTGTTCAAACAACTCTGGCTGGCCTTCCTGAACCACCGTTTGAAGAGCCGCCATTTCATGCTCAATTTCGTCCCCATACTGAATCGTTCGCGGCTTTTGTCCTTCTGAGCAAATCGCCCGTGCCACAATGGCCTTCAACAAGGCATTTATGCCTTCGCGTTTGCTGCCCACTGTGGGCACGATGTCCGCCCCCAGCAAAGTCGACAATTCTTCCAGATCAAACACCAGCCCTTTTCGCTGAGCCACATCACTCATGTTAAAAGCCAGCACCAGGGGTACATTCATCTCAATCAGCTGGGTACCCAGGTACAGATGCCGCTCCACATTCGACGCATCAACCACATCAACCACAACATCTGGCGACTCATTCAGTAGATACTGACGTGTGACCAGTTCCTCTTCAGAATAAGCCGTCAAACTGTAGGTGCCCGGCAAATCCACGAAGGTGATCTCATACCCCTCAAAGACACAGTGCCCCTCTTTTCGCTCCACAGTCACACCCGGATAATTACCCACATGCTGCCTGGCCCCTGTGAAGGCATTGAACAACGTGGTTTTCCCGCAATTTGGATTACCCGCCAAAGCAACAGTGATCTTCTTCATTCAGAACATCCATTCATTTTGTTAGTCACAACTAACTATTTGAACACACAAAAACGCCTGAATCCCAACAAAAAGACTCAGACGACACAAATCTTATCAGCCATACCGCGTCCCAGCACCAACTTGGTATCGCGAACCATCACCACAAAGGGCCCTGGATGCCCATTACTCACAACCTTGAGCTCGGTATTGACCATCAATCCCATGGACGCCAACCGATTCGCCAGACCACAAGTGCAATCCTTGATGCAGACCACCCGAACAGTTTCCCCCGAGGCGACCAGGGTCAAAGACCTCGAAACATCACGATCCGCTCTTGTTTCTTCATGCATTAGACAACTCATTTACCCACCTCATTAGAGGCTTTTTCAGTACAAAACTGTTGAAACTCTTTCACCAAATCACGCCCATTCAACCGACCATGATCAACATACTCAACAAAACTGAGCAAACGTTCAATGATATCACTGCCCATCGCGTGCTCTGCTCTGCAGGCAGCACGTTGGGCATCCAAGTCATTCACACCCAATATATTCACAAAAAAGGCCTTTAGTACTCGATGCTTCGCAGCCACTTCCGAGGCGATTCTTTGCCCCGATGGCGTTAGAGTAACCGGCCCATAGGGCTCGTAATTGGCCAATCCCTTACCCTTTAAGAGACGCAGCGCCCCAGTCACAGAAGCCCTTGCCACCGCCAGACGCTTCGCAATATCCTTGCTGCGCACCGCTCCCGTCTTGGAGGACAAATTATGGATGGCCTCAAGATAATCTTCCAGCGACGCACTTAAACCCAATTTTTCACGACCCAAGTTAGTTACCCCTAACAACGACTATAAATAAAATAGTTAGCTATTGCTAACTATTCAAGTGATTTCTCAGAAAAGAATTGTCACACCCCCTCTTTTGTATTAGAATCCCACTTCCGTATCGGGGTGTAGCTCAGTTTGGCTAGAGCGTTGCACTGGGGGTGCAGAGGTCGCAGGTTCAAGTCCTGTCACCCCGATTCTTTTATCTTTTTAGTCAAAAATCTAAAAGAATCTGGAAAGTAAGAAGGTACGCCAATCCAATCTTCAGTTCTTCATTCCTTCCTCATTTTTCCCTACGATCTCACTTGTAGCGCGCATAAAAAAATGACCCTGTATTCAAGGCACACTGGGCCATTCAATCGTCTGCACTTCATATTTTCTTCGGTCATCATACCGTCACACGGTCTCACCGTAATACGGTCCAACAACCTTCCCCTCCTACCTTCTTAGGTTCTTTCTTTCACCCCTCAAACTTCACACTTCACACTTCAGCGAAGCGTCACCTTCATACCTTCCTAAGTTCTTTCTCCCCCCCTGCCATGACCTTGAGTTCAACAATCTTAAACGGACTCTCTGGTGTCTCCCCATCCAAGTTTTCAGAACTGTATCTGGGCACAAGTTCCTTGATAATGTTCAGGACTGAATCATGATCCCCAGAACTATTCACCAGGCGTTCAAGGGTTTTGATAGATTTGCCCAATGCCACCTTATCGATACCATTCTCGCCCAGACAAATCTTGATCTTGTCATAGCTCGTATCAATGACGTCCTCACCCTCAATTAAAAGCTCTTCGTATAGTTTCTCTCCAGGTCTGATGCCTACAAAGTCAATCGCAACATCCACATCAGGCACAAGCCCGGCCAGGCGTATCATGTTCTTTGCCAGATCAACAATCTTAACGGGCTCTCCCATGTCCAACAAGAACAGGTCACCACCCCGACCAATCGCCCCACTCTGCAATACAAGCATCACGGCCTCGGGAATGGTCATGAAGTAGCGAGTAATCTCTGGGTGAGTGACTGTCACAGGCCCTCCAGCCGCTATTTGACTTTCGAATAATGGCACGACACTGCCGTTGCTCCCCAGTACGTTTCCGAATCGAACCACAGAAAACTGCGTGCCATTGCCGTTCATAGATTGCACGGCCATCTCGGCCACTCTTTTTGTCGCACCCATGACCGAAGTCGGCCGAACCGCCTTATCCGTTGAGATCATCACGAATTTGGTCACATGATGTTTATTGGCTGCACTTGCCACATTAAAAGTCCCCAATACATTGTTCTGGACTGCATCAATGGGGGAAAGCTCCATCATGGGCACATGCTTATACGCAGCAGCATGATATACAATGTCAGGTTTGTATTTTCCAAATATGCGTTCCAGGCCATTCGTTGACCGCACATCCCCAATGCAAGGCACAATAATGGTCTCAGACTCACCCCTATTCAATTCAAGATCAATGCTGTAAAGGGGTGTCTCCGAGTTATCAAGCAGAACCAGTTGCCTGGGCTTGTATCCCAAAATCTGCCTCGAAAGCTCAGAGCCGATAGAACCGCCGGCACCCGTCACGAGCACAGTCTTTCCCTGGAGATCGCGCCTCACCAACTCCATGTCCAATTTAACAGAATCTCTTTCCAGCAAATCTTCCAGCTTAATATCTCTAAGATTCTTGGCCACGTTGGCATCAATCCTCTCCTGAAGCGAGGGAATCACCTTGAACCGCACATCCAACCCTGCGCAGGACTCGACCAGCGCCTTAATCATTTTGTTTTCTGTATCACACACTGCAATGAGGATGTCATCAATCTTACGATACGCCACAAAGTCTCGTATCTCTGTCAATGTCCCAACAATGGGCACACCATGTATCATCATGCCATCATGACCGGTGCCCTCATCCACAAATCCCAACACGTCATAACTCGTCGCTGTAGAGTCAGACAGTTCTCGCAGAAGTCTTTCAGCAAGACTCCCCGTGCCCACAATAAGCGCTTTCCTGCACAATTTTTCCGCCTTGCGTGAGAAGATGAGACTCGTCATAAAGTTAGACTCTCTCTGACAATAGAGACGCACAAAGAGACGAAGTCCTCCTATCGCCACCACTGTAAATAAGGCATCTGCCATCAAAACCGACTTGAAAACATCGAAAAAATGGTTAAACATCGCCAAATAGACAACAAATAAGAAGGATCCCCACGCAGAGGCCTTGATAATGTTGACCAGATCATTGATACCTGTGTACCTCCACATGCCACGGTACACATCAAACAAGCAGAAACACACAGTTTTGCAGGCCAACAACGGGATCAACGTGACCGCAAAGAGACGGTTGATAGAGGCATCAATGCCCCCATTAAAACACAGCCAGTAAGCACCGTAGTAACACAACGTCAACAGGGCTAAATCTGAGGATAATATAATCCAGAAGTGTTTTCTCCATATCATCCGCATATAACACCAAATCCTTTTTGTGAGCGAAAATAAAACTTCCCGGCAACACCCGCCAAAAAAAAACTGCTCAAGATAAAAATACAACACACAAGACGGACCATTTTTATTGAAAAGTTAGTTTCCTGCAAGCAAAATAGTGGGTAAATCATTGACTATGTGCGAAAAATGAGGCTCGTTTAACCAACGGCTACGTTGAAATGTCTCGCCTCGCCAAAACACCATGAACTTAGCCCAAACAGCAAGTGACTCGTGGTGACAAGCTAGACAAACGACAATAATTCGGTAAGCATAGGAATAGGCCATTAAGATAAGACGATCTTCAAAAAGGTCTTCGGAGAAGTCTGACGATACGACAGCCACATCAATGTCGCTCCAAGGCTTTGCCAAGCCAGCGACCTGGGAGCCATACAAGTACGCGGCGTCAATATGCAACTGTTGGCGAACGACATTTAGAAACCGCTCTACACTCACTAAAATGTCAGGTGCAATTAACCCTAATCTTCACTAATGGGCCAACGAAGTGACTTGTCATTCCGAAGCACTGAGGAATCTATTAAACCAGCCACGCGCAGCGTTCAACAAACCAACAACTACCCACGAAAAACCAATAACCATTTGCTTATTTTACAATTCGTGAAGATTCGTCCAATTCGTGGTAAAAAGGAAGCTTTCAGCTCTCAGCCCATCGGGGACAATTCTCTTCGTGGCTCTGAGTAAGTCCCGTCCTTAAATCCGTGTAATCCGCGAAATCCGTGTCAGAGAATACCCGTCTGTCACACCGTAATACTGTCAAACTGTCACATCATTTCACTGTCTTACAGTTACACCGTTTTCAAACCTTCTATAACCAGCTGAAGGCTGAAGACTGTTTCCTATCTTCCTACCTTCTTATCCTCTTCATGTCTAGATCAGAGGGTCAGTGTGAGGCAATCCTTTATTATAGCCGCTCATAACTGCTTTGGATCCGTGTAACTCACTGGCTCTTCTATTTATTGATAAGATCACACATTGTCTCAATAAAAGATTCCGCTTGTTCAATCCGATTTAAAATATCAGAATGCTCAAAGGTGGCAGTGGGCATGTAGTCGCACTCCTGCCTATCATTAAAAAGTTTTTGATAAAACTTGCTCCAAGCAACAGCTACCTTGCCAGTCTTGACATAGGTTCTGTTAAATTCTGAAATAACCGCAGAATGCCGGGTAAATTGTTTCCCCGACCTCAGAAAAAGCGCGGTTACGGCATAGAAACAACTGTAATACAATCTGTTAACCGAAAAGTTTGAATGCCCTTCATTCAGTTCAAGCCTTGCTGAGGCAAGGGCATCAAATGACTTTTCCAGCCAAAGCTTTATCAGAACTTCATTAGCTTGTTCCTGATTCATACTTCACAACCATCTCTTTGAACTTCACTGTAGATTGGCATATATCGAATCAAACCGTCCGACCAATCCTTCTCAAAGACCACCACTGAACTCAGCAAAACATCATTTTGAAGATTTATTTCTGCCAGTTTATCAGAGACAATGCCGCGAAGACTTGTCGTTACAGGACAAGAGATGATAACCAGGATGTCAATGTCGGAATAGACATCAGCCTGACCGCGAGCCTTTGAGCCAAACAGTATTACCTTTGACACAGGCAACTCTGATTTCAGAGAACTTGCCGCCTGCATCACAGAATTACGGTCTTTCTCAGCCAACTTTATAGCATCTAACGTTTTCATAACTGTCTGATTCTATCTAACACATTAAAATGAATCAATACAAAACACTCGCGGCGTACTTGGGGGAATTAGGCCATTGCATGGCTCAGACATGCTCGTTACGCTCGATATTAGGTATTCGGTCGTTTCACTTTTCGTTATTCGTTATTCGTTGAGCTGACGGCTGAAAGCTGAGAGCTTCTTTTAAACCTCGGTGACTCACAAGTGGGGCAAATCCTCTTCACTTCTTATTTTCTAATCTTCTTCATTTCTAACTCCGTGGCTTTGTGCGAGGCAACACAATAGGCTTCGATAACTTCTTCACACCTCACAAGTTGAAGAAGCTTCCACGGGCCAAGCGTGGTTCGTTTGTTGGCTGATCGCTGAAGGCTGTTTTTCCTATCTTCTTACTTTCTTATCCTCTTCACTTCTAACCCCGTGGCTCTGTGGCTTTGTGTGTGACAATCCTTTTCACTTCTTACCTTCTGCTCTTCTTACTTTCTTACTTTCTTCATGGGCGGATCTCTGGCTCTGTATGAGTTATTTCTACCTGGTCCCTAACGTCCCGTTAATTAACTTCTCCATACTGAACAGGGCCTCTGTAAACGGAACGGCAAGAATATCACCAATCCTTTCTAAACGATCCCCACCATATATAAGCACCCTTCTGGCTTGCGGATATTCATCATGAAACGCACGTAATCCAGTCAAATCCCTTGAGTCGATCGAACGTTTTCGTTTCACCTCTATCGCAGTAAATACATTGCCGTGGTACACAACAAAATCCACCTCCATACCACTGGCAGTTCGCCAATAATAAATCGAATCGGGTGCCAATCGCTTAGCCATCACAGGTCGAAGGTGTTGCAGAACCAACGTCTCTAAAGCCGGTCCGTCAATCTCTTTCGACGAATCAAGCGGACCACACGGACGAACAGCACGAAATACCCCCACATCAAACAAAAAGAATTTCGAATGAAGGGTAATACGTCTACGGGCACGTCTTTCAAAGGGAAGCACTCGAATAGCCAATAAAAGATCTTCCAGTATTTGAAAATAACTTTCAGCAAGTTTACGTTTAATCTGACATTCCCGAGCCACAGCACTAATATTCAACAACTGTGCCTGAGAAAAGCTGGCAGCTTCCAAAAACCGAGAAAATGCTCCCAAATTACGGGTAAGGCCCTCCTGATAAACCTCTTCCTTCAAATATGTCTGAATATAGCTCTGTAGATATGCCTCCGGTGGAACCTTTTTTTTCTGATCATAAATAGTTGGTAACAATCCATAGGATAACGCCATGCCTAAATCAAAATCAGGCCCAAGCTCTGACGCTGTCAGAGTATGGAGATGTTTTGTTAAAGCCCGTCCTCCCAGTAAATTCACACCAGATCGACGCAGTTTTCGAGCACTAGATCCAGTCAAAATAAACCAATGCTGCCCATTTTCAATTAAACGATGGACCTCATCAAGCAGAATTGGCAATTTTTGAATCTCATCAATAATCACCGGCACTGAATTTGAGCCAGGTAACCAACGGTCAATGCGCTGCGGATCAGCACTCAGAGTATTAAAGGTTTTAGCCTCCAGTAGATCAATATAAGCGCCCTCAGGAAAAACATGCCGAAGCCAAAACGTCTTACCCGTACCTCTAGGGCCAAATAAAAAGCATGAAACACCCTGTTCAAATTCAATATCTCTAATGTACATATCACATAAATACCATGTACAAACGGCGATGTCAACGCCATTTAGCCTAGTTAAATGGCGTTATCGTCGCCATTTTGACTTGCTATCGCTAAAAGTTAAAATCTAAGTGGCTTTGTGAGAGGCAATGCTTCTTTTAACCAAAAACTAAAAACATTCTCACACGAAGACACGAAGGCACAACGTCATGCGGAGCAGAGGGTAAGAGGGTAAGAGGGTAAGAACTTAGGAACGTAGGGAGCCGATCAATAACAAAATCTGTCTGATTTCTTCTCCATTGAAACAACCTATTCAATCCAAAATTAGACGCCGGTGTGGCAGAAGCTGGAGACAGATCAATCCAATTTCGCGAACTAAATCACCGCTGCTACCGCAGCAAGCATATTCCCCGGAAGTCGCTGTTTTCGCGATCCTCGAATGCCATAAGAAAGCACGCACGACAGTGCCCTACATACTGAACAACTCCGCTCATTTTAAGATTCGTGAAGATTCGTCTAATTCGTGGTCAACAATACTAACTGCAATCCAAAAAATCTATCCAGAACTTAGAAGACCAAGCATTTTGGCTTGGGCAGATTCGACAATCGTATCCCTAAGGAATGTACTGGCTTTCAAAATCTCAATACCGATCAATTCGTTGCTGCTATTCAATTCAACTGTAATATCAGGACTCAGCTCCACACTCTTGGCCTCAGCCCCTTCAGACAAAACCAAGTGCAAAACATCTTCTTTCTCAAAATAAGTCATACGTGGATTATTCATACGTCCTGAGACTTACCCAGCATAAGCCCACCTGGGAATCTCTAGGTAATTATCCGGCTCGATTTTCTTCTTTTGAATATCAAAGAAATGTCCTTCGATCTCCTTTAATACCTTCGCTGGATAATACACCATCCCACAAGTTCGACAAACCTCTACAGGCGTATTCGGAACCAAAAGATAGTTGCCCTTATACGAGTATAAATAATCCGTACGACGCTCATCATAGTCCATGCCACCGCAGAAATTACATTTTTTATTCATAAGTGTTACCTCTCTTCCAAGGATCCACCAAATCCACATCACTGCGATCAGTCGCCTCTCCACGGGCATAAGAGCCAAACAGAATAACCTGCGATGCATTTGCCGCATTTGCCAACTCAAAAACAACCTGTTGTATTTGTCTCTCATGAATCATACACACGACTATACTGTGGCAAAAATATTATGTAAATAGGAAATCGGACATTCGGACGTATCAAACACAGGCTGTTTAAAATAGCCTTAGCACAAAATACTACAGCCAAAGGTCCCCTAATCGGGCAAGCATAACGAACACTTATGCGTATCGGAGACGGCCGCGAGGCGACGGAATAGGCCTACCAAGCTCTTTTGCTGTTTCGATCCATTCGCGAATAATTATTTCGGCTTTTTCAAGAGCTTCTCTGTAAGTTTGTCCATCCGCCATGCATCCAGGCAATTCAGGAATCTCTGCCAAATAGGCCCCGTCTTCTTCACTCCAGAATATTATTATTTCATACTTACTCTCCATAAATCACCTCAATCTCAATTCATAACGAAGAATAATGTTCCTTACTTGCTTGACCTGATACGACTTCGCCTTATTCCCTATAGGTTGCAAATTGATGATTTCTTCAACCCCAGTCGATGAGAATATATGATGATCCCCTTTGACTCGCTTCTCAAACCCAAGTCGTTCAAGCAATTCACAAAGCCCCTCAAACGGCACATTAGCATCAGACTGCCGCATCAGTATATGCTGATATAGTTTTTCGTATTTACTCATACTTTTTTACTATACCTTAGAAGCCCATTAATACCAAGAAATTAGACATAAACATCCAAATCCCGAAAATGTCGAATATCCCGCTTGCGCTCCAATTTCTTACCTTCATTCCTTCTTACGTTCTTATCCTCTTCATGTCTAGATAAAAGGCTCAGTGTGAGGCAATGCGAGCCTACATTTACTCAATGTATCCCCATTGCTTAAACATTGCCTGAAGATCTGAATCATCTCGGAATGTCAAGTAGAAGATGTACTCAGGAGCCAAGTCCACACCATTAGGCCAAACGACGGTTTCGAGTTCTTTGTCGACTTTGAACTGCGAAAAAGATGCCTTGTCTCTTATTGGCTCAAACATCGGTCCTGTCAATACGCCGGACAAATCAGCGATTCCCTCTCGGCCATTGTTAAATGCCACACTGATTTTATAATCCTCTAGATACTTAGCATTCGTTATATGCAAAAACATACTTACTACTCCAATGGTGCAATCGGATTGGGTTTTTCCCGCTTCTCACAGAGATGCCAGTCTTCAAGCAATTCGTCTTTATGCAGTTCATACCATTCCATCACATGCCGCAATGCTCTTTGGGGGAATTTCCCCTCGATTACGCCCGTATGAATATTAACGGTCATCTCATATGACATCAATGCGCCCTCGACTCTAGCCAACGTTTAAATGAAGCTTGACTCTCCCCAGATGGTTTCCCCAGAATAAGCCCCTCAACACTGATGTCCTCATCAAGATCATCCCAGTGAATTCCATGTCCATTTCCGATGAACTGCCACTTGCTCCTCTCTGCCACAGTACCCTGCAAGAGCCTTGGATACCACGCTAATGGCACAGAGATAGTCCGTCCATCGAGTAAATCAACACATAGCGTATCATCCGTAATCGCCACCGAAGAAGCACCCGGAATGACAATTTCAGTGACCGAAGTATTCATTCCACATCTCCATCATCTGACCCTAATGATCAATAATAATTATCAACCTCGATTATAAGTGCAGTCTAATCATACGTTTGGCACTATTGTACCAAAAATAAATTCGTCTGTAAATAGCCGGTGGAGAGATCAGATCGAAGCAAATCGGCACCTATTCTCGGGAATCTCACACGGAAATTGCCGCTTCGCTCCAGTTTTAAGTTTTAAGTGACTGCAAGGCGTTTGCTGGGTCGCTTCGCTCTGGTTTTTAGTTATTGCCCAGTGGAATAAACTTTCACAGGCCGAAGGTCCAGTTGAAAAAGCTTCCACGGGCCAAGGCCCAGTTGAAAAGCCTTCCACGGGCCAAGCGTTATTCGTTGATGGCAAGGAAGCGTGGTCGCTTCGCTCCAGTTTAAAGTGTTCCGTTTTAAGTTTTGAGTGACTGCAAGGAGTTTGTTGGGTCGCTTCGCTCTGGTTTTTAGTTTTTAGTTGTTAG
>CAZBTJ010000058.1:0-31506 GCA_964494325.1 uncultured Pirellulales bacterium | reverse complement strand
TGTAACGTCTCGCTGAGTGGCTAACAGGCCATTTTTTAGATGTCCTGTTAATCACTCAGCGTCATTGAGTCGAATAGGGTGAGTGGCCTTAAATCAGCTTGGTTACCCCAGGGATGGCCACTGGACGTTCTGGGGCCGGGCCAAAGCCCAGCTGTGAGGGACTCAGATCCAGCTTTGACCGTTTCATGACCCAATCCCATTTCACAGCCTGGCCGGTGTAGGCACTGATACGTCCCAGTATGGCAGTCATGGTGGTCTCTGCGACCTGGCGGCCTTCGTTGAGGGTCTGGCCGGACCGAATGGCCTGGATCAGGTCCGCATATTCCTGGACCGCTGGAGCGACTCTCGGGCCGTCATACTTGAAGGGCTGGTCTCCTGTGATGGTGGCATGGCTAAAATCAAAGACCGCACGTCCGCGTGTACCCTGTAGACGGATGTTGTTGGCATTGTAGATGCCGTCCATTTGTCGCCCGGCGTGGGTGACCTGGACACCATTGGGATATTCATAGACAATGGAGAACTGGTCATAGATGTTGCCATATTGGGGGGCGGTGCGCAACTGACGAGCGCCCTGGGCATAACAGTGGACCGGATGGGCCTGCAGGGCCCAGTTGATCAGGTCAAGATTGTGGACATGTTGCTCCACCAGGAAATCCCCTGAGAGCCAGGTGTAAAACAGCCATCGTCGGATCTGCCACTCCATGTCTGACCAGCCGGGCAGACGTGCTGGATCGGGCAGGTGGTTCATGAGGGCCCCGCCAAAGCGTACGGACTGGCCGCTGACGATTTCGCCCATAGCGCCAGCATGGAATTTTTCCATCAGGGCCTGGAGGTGCTTGGCCCGACGCATCTGGGTGCCGGCCACCACGCAGAGGCCTTTTTCTTTTGCTGCGTCAGCGGCCTCAATAAAGGCATGGGTCCCGGCCACGTCAGTGGCGATCGGTTTCTCCACAAAAGCGTGCTTGCCCGCAGCCACGCAGGCCTTGAGGTGTTGGGGCCTGAAATAGGGTGGTGTGGCAAAGATGACCATATCCACATTGCTATTGACGACCTTTTGGGCCGCATCCCACCCGCTGAACATGGTGTCAGGTGTCACCTTGTAGATCTGTTCGAAATTGAGCTTTCGCCTTTCGCAACTGCCTTGAAAACTTTTGGCTGCAGTCTGTACCTTGTGGGGAAACAGGTCGCCAATGGCAGTCACCTGCACGCCCGGCGAAGAGGCAGCGCAGTCGCTGATCCCCGCGAAAATGCCGCGTCCTCCGCATCCGACCAGGCCCACACGCAGGGTGTCCGAGCCCTGAGCAAAGGCACGACTCGCCAGGGAATGGGTCAAGAGGGTGGCGATGCCGGCTGTCGTTGAAGCCTTAACAAAATCACGACGTGTCATGTGTTGATGGTTTTCTGTATTCACAATACGCTCCTTTTGATGCCCGCAGGGGGGCTGATCGGTATTTAGGTTCGTTTATTGTAAGTGGTAAGGGACACTATCCCCAAGAGCAAACCTACCTTATCATAGGCCAATCCTGGCGGAAGATCAATCACTTATTGAAGGTGTTCTGTGACTCTTCTTCAATTACTTGGTTCACTCACTGGGGGCATTTCTAACACAGCGAAAACCATAAATATCATGCTCGAAACACACGTCCGCCTGGCCAGGGTTTTCATTATAGCGGTAGCCAGATCGGCAGCTCTCGGCACTAAATTTCCACGCACCACCACGTACCACCTTAGTGTCTCCGGTCTTGGGGCCTCTTGGATTTGCTTCAGGGCTTTCCTCGTAGTAATCAACCTGATAGAAATCATGGCACCATTGCCAGAGATTGCCACACATGTCATATAACCCCCACGGATTGGGTTGCTTTTGGCCCACCGGTTGAGGATGTCCTCCAGAGTTTTTGTCAAACCAGGCATAATCAGCCAGTTTCGAATCATCTTTCCCCATGAAGTAGGCTGTTTGTGTGCCGGCTCTACAAGCGTATTCCCATTCCGCTTCCGTAGGCAGTCGATATCCATCGGCCTGAAAATTGCATTCCCAACTTTCCAAATCATAGCAGGGTGTAAGGTTCTCCAGAGTCGAACGTTTATTGCAGAATTTCACGGCATCTGACCAGCGTACCTGCTCTACGGGATTTTTTTCTCCCTTCCAACGCGAGGGATTGTCTGCCATCAGTTTCTGGTATTGTGCCTGAGTTACCAGGTGCTTGTCCATGTAAAATGAACTCAGGGATACGTTATGTGGTGTCGCATCAATTTCGTCTTCGTCTCCCATTGTAAATTGTCCGCCTGGAATCTGAACAAACTCTATACCGGATTCAGTGGCTGTCCGGATGGGTCCATCGTTCGATGTCGGTTCATCATTCGAGGTCTTTTGTTTACAGCCCGATTGCAGGGCTAAGATACCGGATAGAATCAAAGCAACCAAAATATGTCTTCTCATAGTATTTGAATCCCTGTTCTTTGGAAGCTTACTGTTCAAAATACGTTTTATTCTGCCTACTACTTACTGCAAACAGAAGCCCTGTTAATAATCTGGCCATATTTCATAGCCGTCGGGATTCCCAAGGCATTTTTTGCACATCTCTCTAATTCGTCTTGCGATTTCCACGGTTTTGGGATTTTCAGCGGCTTGATAGCCTGCTTCGTTATAGAGCTTTCTGGTGATTCGGTGAGATTGTGCAAGTACGTCGTCTTGGGCGCCACCCATGGCTCTCCATTGTTTGCAGAGTGCCAGGCAGGCTTCGAGATTCTTGGGTCTTTTGTCTTGAGCCAGGTCTTTTGTCTTGCGTGCCAACTGGTCTGTAAATGCCAGTGTTTTCATGTGCTCTTTGGCCCGGCTGTATTCAGCTTGCAGTTCCTTTGCAATCGTCACCATGCTATTGACAAAAGGTTTTGTAGTGACCGTTGATTTTGAGCTTCGCTCCAGGAGTTTTATGAGATTGGCCGCGAACGCCTGGTATTCGTTGATTCTCTCAACATGGCGAGTGACAAAATACACCATGTCTTCCACGGCGTCCTCGACATATTTTTTCTGGTCAACTTCCTGGCCCGCCTTAAATACCTTTTCTATTGCCTCAGTACATCCACAGGTACAGGCACGTCTGATTCCCTCGGCACCCCGTCTGTGATGCGTGCGCAGCTGGCGACTTCGAATATCGAGTATTCTGTCGTATGTTTCCCTGCCCAGTGATTCTTTCATGATATCTACGGGAGTGGAAATTGACAGGGGCGTATCTTGTCTTTCTGTAAAATAAACGATGGACTCTCCCTTGGGAGGTATTTTTTTGCTGAGACGATAGATGGCGGCGTCTCCATCAAACCGGACAGGGTATGTGTATGAGCCGACCTCGCCTCGCCAGATGTTTTGTTTGGACTCCTTGAACACGAAGGTGGTTTTTGTCCTGCCTTCGATGAGCTGAGTTTTCCATTTGGCAGGAAAAGGCCTGGTCCAACTCAGGGTGATGTCTCTTTCGAGATAAGAACGCTGTAATGTTTCTTTGTGCCAGAGACCTGGGGCATTAAGTAACGCGATATAGAGGTTCTTGCCATCATTTGTGAGATCGACAGATTGAATGAGTCTCTGCTCATTGTTCAGTGAAGCGCTAATGGCCTGTTGTCCTTTGGGCCATGTCACAACCAGCATGTTATCGTACCCCTTTAATAATCCCAGAAAGAGGTTTTCATTGGGCAAGTGAATGCTGTTGAGCGACGGATATTGCTGTGGATCAAATACAAGGTCATCGCCAATAAAACTGGGGATCACGCCATAAGCAATGTGGCTCTTTAGCGAAACCCCTTTCATGTTTGCAGTCGGCTTGATCGTCACGATGTCTGTGGGATCGAGCGAAAAGAGGGTCTTTAAATTGCTTTTTGAACTTGTGGCAGAAAAGGATATTTCCAGGGTGGCTTCATCGCCGGTATTCTGCAGAATGGAGCAATGGGTGATCTTTGCAGGTTTGTCTTTCAATTGAAGAGGGACGAGTTCGATACTTGTCTTTGAATCCCTTTTGGAGTATATCACGATTTTTCCTTGATTTGCTGAAAATGCTGCGACTAGGAGGTTGTTTTCAACGACGGCATCTCCCTGGAAGGCATAGGCTCTTCCATAGTGGGATGGATCCGACATGGCTGCTGCGGGATTTAGTTCCAGCGTAAGCAGATCGGCTGGTACAGTTTGCCACCTGTGTTTGTTTCGCACATCAATAGCCTGACCCAATGGTGCCATGGTATCCCAGATTGTGACATGTGGAGTTTGCCGCTTGGGTTGAGCCATCAATGCTGTTGTTGAAAAAAACAACCCGATTGCCCACAAAGTCGAAACTCGCAGTTTCATAGTTCGATCAAACGTCATGGTCACCATCGTCCTTTTCCTATACGCTTTTAATCTGTTGGTTTTGTCGTGTCAGTTTCTTCTCGGGAGCGTATCATAAATCCTTGAGATTTCAAGAAATAAGCATGAAGTGAAATGCTTGAGCGTTCCCTTCTTTTGGTTTTAGTCGTTTTAAGGGCAATGTGGCTACCTGACACATACCGGTTCAATTCATATCTGCGCACAGTGAGAATCAGAGTGTTGACAGGGCGTTAAGCATGGGTGCGATTGACTATCTATGCAAACCGGTCACCAAAATTCCGTTGGATCAGGTTTTGGGTCATTTTGAAGACGATATTTCACTTGAGATCAAGAAACTGCTTGTGGCAGAAGACGATTCAGAAGTCCGAAAACCTTTTGTACAGCTGACGGAGAATGATAACGTTGACATTATTATTGTGGGCTCTGGGCAAGAGGCTTATGACCTCCTTAAAACTGAGAATTTTGACTGTATGGTCCTTGATGTGGCATTGCCGGATATATTAGGGATTAGAATTGCTTCAACCGATTGAAAATGATTCTGTTATAAGGGCGGAAAATGGCCCAAAAGCCCTGGAGATGCTTAAGAATAATCCCGATACGGATGTTTGTGCTAATGGATATCATGATCCCGGCTATGGCTGGGTATGAAGCCATACACAAGATCGGAGCGCAAATGAACCCTGGGAAACTTAGGGTTTTGGCTCTGATTTCCAACGCTATGGAGGGTGACCGGCAGAAGTGCATTGACGCAGGGGCAAATGATTACCTTGTCAAACCTAATTGATATCGACAAAGTCCTGTTCATGCTGCCTGTGCGGTTGTAGGCTTGATTGAGTTGAGAAATGAGCATTATGAATACGCAAAAAATTGAGATTAATCTTCTACTGGACGCCATGAAAATGGCTTACGGGTATGATTTCAGTGGCTACTCATTCGATATGCTGACTCGAAGGATTCTGGATACCCTGTCCAAATGTGAATGTACCCGTGTGGCGGATATGATTCCAAAGATTCTTTCCGATCCTGAGTTTTTTAGCGTCCTTGTGTATAACATATCTATTCCTGTGACGGAGATGTTTCGTGACCCGTCGTTCTACAATTGCTTACGACATCAGGTGCTTCCCGTGTTGAAGACGTGTTCCCACATTAAAGTGTGGCATGCGGGTTGTGCCAGTGGAGAAGAAGTGTATTCCATGGCCATCCTCCTGAAGGAAGAGGGTCTCTACGACAAATGTCAGATATATGCCACAGATATCAATGATATTGCTCTGAAAAAGGCGAGGGATGGTGTCTATCGGGCCAGTGATATGGCCCAATATACGCAGAATTACCAAAGGGCTGGTGGGACAGCGACATTCTCTGACTACTATCATGCCAAGTATGATTGGGCCAAGATTGACGCATCCTTAAAGAAGAATGTAACCTTTGCGAATCACAATCTGGTTACAGAAGGTGTTTTTGGTGAAATGAATCTGATCTTGTGTCGGAATGTGTTCATTTATTTCAACCGGGAACTTCAGGATGAGGTGTTGAACCTTTTCATAGAAAGTCTCTGCCATGATGGAATTCTGTGCTTGGGAAGAAGCGAGAGTCTCAGATTTTCGAATGTAGAAGAGGCATTTGAAGACATATCTACAGACGAGAAAATATTTCAAATCTGTCGGCTTCGGGTGAGTGGCGTATGACCAAAAGAGATCATAAAATGAAGATATTGATGGTGGATGATAAACCCGCCAATCTCTTTGCATTAGAGCAGATCCTAAACAAGTTGGATGTGATGTTGTTTAAGGCCGAGAGCGGGAATAAGGCATTGGAACTCACCTTGTCCAATGATTTTGCACTTGTCCTATTGGACGTGCAAATGCCAGCTATGAATGGGTATGAAGTCGCCGAGTTCATGCGAAGTGAAGAGAGCACCAGTCAAATCCCCATCATTTTTGTCACGGCCATTGATCGCAACGATCGATTTGAACTTAAAGGGTATGACTCCGGTGCCGTTGATTTCATCTTTAAGCCTGTTAATCCACACATCTTGTTAAGCAAGGTGAAAATATTTCTTGAGTTGTATCAGGCAAAGGTTGAGCTGGAGAAGAAAAATGAGCAGCTTGAGGCTTCTATGGCGGCCGCTGATCACATGGCGAAGGTGGCCACAGCTGCCAGCCAGGCCAAGAGCCAGTTTCTTGCAAATATGAGCCACGAACTCCGTACGCCTATGAATTCCATCCTGGGATTCAGCGACATGTTGATCGATGAGGATCTGACCGAATACCAAAGAGAAAACTTGAGTATTATTAGAGGATCGGCCCAGGGTCTGCTGAATTTGATCAATGATATTCTAGATTTTTCAAAGATCGAAGCAGGGCAACTCGACGTTGAGATGATTGAATGTTCTCTGGCGACGCTGGTGAGTGCCGTGGAATCGATGATGAAGCCATTGGCCGCCGAGAGGTCTCTTGATCTTCAGGTTATGATAGGTGATGGATTGCCCACTCACATCAAGAGTGATCCTTGCCGTTTGCGACAGTGTTTGGTGAACCTTGTCAGTAATGCACTCAAGTTTACGGACGAGGGACATGTGTATGTGAAAGTCTCTTTACATGAAGACAAACATGAAAGTTTCATTCATTTTGATGTTGAGGATACGGGTATCGGTATCCCTAAAGACCGGCAGAAGGTGATTTTTGAATCATTCATGCAGGCCGATGGCAGCACCACACGTAAATATGGTGGCACTGGCCTTGGATTGACTGTCACCAGACAATTGTCTGAGCTTATGGGTGGCGAGCTTCGGCTGTCTAGTGTGCCTGAAAAAGGGTCCACATTCTCACTGTCTGTACCCGTGGGCATGGACGTTGACGGGCAGGCTCTGTTAAATGGAAATTATGTTGTTGAGCAAGTGAGGGATGAGACTCAAGGAGAAAACACACCCCTGTTTTCAGGGCACGTGCTGGTGGCTGAAGACGTAGAGGGTAACCAGGTGTTGATGAAGTTAATGCTTTCCAAGCTGGGCGTAGAGGTTGCCATTGCTGAGGATGGTAGTCAGGCGGTTGAGATGGCTTTGTCCCACAACTTCGACCTGATACTCATGGATATGCAGATGCCGAATATGAATGGATATGAGGCTACTCGTGCCCTTAAACAGCAGGGATACAACACACCTGTAGTGGCCCTGACCGCCAATGCGTTGAAAGGTGACGCCCTCAAGTGTACCGAGGCTGGTTGCGATAGTTACTTGACGAAACCCATTGATCGTAGAGAGCTTCGAGGCATATTGGCCACATACTTGCCAGTCAAGGAAGGCATTGAGAGCCAGACGTCCGATCTTGAATCTGAGGGGTTAGATTCAGGGAAAAGCCCTTCAAATTCTCAAACGGGTAGATCTGATGAGCTTCCTGACGAGGCAATCATTAGCTGGGAGCAACTAATTGACAGGATGGGGGATGAGGAAACGATTAGAGAAATCATGCCGACTTATCTTAAGGATATAAAGAAGCACTTCGAGAGTCTTTCTATGGCCGTGAAAAGCGGGGATTGCAGCGCCATTGCTTCGCATGCTCATGCCCTGAAGGGAGTTGGCCGAAACCTTGGTACAAAGACATTACTAGAGATTGCCAGTCAAATTGAAATGTCAGGTAGAGCCAACGATATAGAAGCAAGTGTGCTACTTTATAAAGGCATTCGACTCGAAATTGACAAGGTCTTGACCGTCTTGTCTCAGTCTGACTGGATTGACAAGATAAAAATGAGATAAGCCCTGTCCACAGGCTGCTCTTGGCTAACCGGCTTAGGAACGCCGGATAAATAACTGTCGGCTCTCTCATCTGATCTTCACGCCATCTTCAGCCGCTTCTCACTCACGTAATCCTCGATGTAGAATAGCTACACCTGTGGTTACGCTCAATCGAAGCAACTGAATCTAACGCAAATCTCAGCGATAAAGGCAACATTTATTTCTCCGACGATCCTTACTCTTCCATCACTCCAAGCTCTTGATCGACAAGGCTTTCCCTGCGTGGTATAGTGATTTCCTGAAATGATTCTTATTCTTTTGGGAGAAGTCAGCATGGGCTCTTCGTTTTTCTGGGTATCTAAACTGGTTTGGTGTTTGATTTCACCCGATGCATTGCTTGGGCTAGGGTTGGTGCTGGTCTGGGGGTTACTCTTACGAAAGCGGACTCGGGCTGCAGCTTGGGTGTTGGGATGTGAATTGTTAATACTGGCTGTGATTGGATTGTGGCCTGTGGGGGAATGGGTATTTTTCCCTTTAGAACAGCGTTTTGAGACGAATCCGGCGTTGCCAGAGAAGGTGCATGGTGTGATTGTGCTTGGAGGGGCCGAGGATGCAATTTTGTCCTCGCTGTGGAAACAACCTGAGACGCATGAGGGGGCAGAGCGATTGCTGGCGTTTTTACACATGGCAAGAAGATTTCCTGAAGCCACATTGGTGTTTACTGGAGGATCTGGAAGTATGGTGGATCAGGGATTCAGTGGGGCCGATTGCGTGGCGAAGTTGTTCGAGCAGCAGGGATTGGACTCTTCCAGAGTCGTGTTTGAGCGGAAATCCAGAAACACCTATGAAAATGTGATTTTGACCAAGAAGAGGGTCGAACCCAAAGAAAATGAAAACTGGCTGGTCATTACATCTGCTTCGCACATGCCGCGTGCAGTGGGTATCTTTAACAAATCTGATTGGCCTGTCATTCCCTGGCCAGTAGACCACTCAAGTCAGCCTGGTCGGTTAGGACGCATTCAGTGGAATCCTGTCAGGCATTTGCGGAACTTAAAAATCGCCTCAAAAGAATGGGTAGGATTGCTGGCGTATTATGTGACCGGAAAAACTGATGTCGTGTTTCCTCGCCCGACAAAATAGGAATAATAAGAAAAATAGGTAATTCCCGCAGTAGTTTGACTGCTCACTATGTGGTAACCTATCTGCAATAACCAACGAGGTTGAAGTACCACGCCTCAATTTGCGTGTGGCGAAGGACGACACCGCGAATAGGGTCGCAGGCTCTGTCTGCGGCCTTTTTTCATGGCTTCTCTCCCAGTTGAACATCACCAGGCTCAATCTCATATAAGTTCCGTTTGCTCAGTGCATCTGACGAAATTTCAATGAAATGATGGGTCTTTATGAAGTTGACAACTGGAAAACCCCTTTTTTTTGTGTTTGCTCTGCTTATTTTTGGCTACGGGTCGATGTTTTTTGCGTCCTGGGAGGGGCAAGGTCTTTCAGACGTGTCAACCGGAGGTGTTACACATATGCCAGTCACTCAAGCTTATACCAACCGCTTGGTTCATGAGACAAGCCCTTATTTGCTCCAACATGCGCATAATCCTGTCAATTGGTACGCCTGGACGGACGAGGCCTTTGACAAGGCTAGGATTGATGATAAGCCCATTTTTCTTTCGATTGGGTATTCCACGTGCCATTGGTGCCATGTCATGGAACATGAGAGTTTTGAAAATACAGAGATTGCCGCCGTATTAAATGAGCACTTTGTGTGTATTAAGGTCGATCGAGAGCAGAGGCCGGATGTGGACGCCGAATATATGGAGGCGGTCACTCTGATTACAGGTTCTGGCGGGTGGCCATTATCTGCCTTCCTGATGCCTGACGGCCAGCCTTTTTATGGAGGTACTTATTTTCCTCCTGAACCACGATATGGACGCCCTGGTTTTAAGCAGCTTCTAACAGCCATTGCCGAGACATGGCGGACACAGCGAAAGACGTTGCTTGAGTCGGCTAGTAAAATCAATGCCCATTTAAACCAAGTGGGAGGCAACGAGGCCGGGGTACTGGACAAAAGCTTGCTTGGGCAGGTCTACGGCACCTTGGCCCGCATCTATGATCCCAAACAGGGTGGATTTGGGGGGGCGCCGAAATTTCCCCAACCTAGTCAATTGCGATTTTTGCTGAACTACCATTATCAAACTGGCCAGCAGAAAGCCCTGGACATGGTGACACATACATTGGATGTGATGGCCAAAGCTGGGATGTATGATCATTTAGGGGGAGGATTCCACCGATATGCTACGGATGAGCAGTGGTTGGTGCCCCATTTTGAGAAGATGCTCTATGATCAGGCCTTGATCAGTCATGTTTATCTGGACGCGCATAAGATTACCGGCAATCCTGAGTATGAGCGTATTGTTTGTGAGACCCTGGATTATTTGCTTCGGGATTTGCGCGATTCTGGAGGGGCGTTTTATGCGGCTGAAGATGCTGACAGCGAGGGGCATGAAGGCAAGTTTTATGTGTGGACGCTGAAGGAAATCCAGGCGATTCTTGAAAAGGATCAGGCCCGTGTGTTTTTGGCCTATTATGGTGTGACAGACTCTGGTAATTATGAACACGGGCAAAGCATTCTGAATGTTACGAAGTCGTTGGATAACCTGGCCATGGATCTTGGGATGCCCAAGGATCAAGTGCAAATGCGGTTGGGTGAGGCTCAAGCGTCCTTGTTTGAAATGCGAGGCAAGCGTGTTCGCCCTCATCGTGACAACAAGATTATCACCGCCTGGAATGGTTTGGCCATATCCTCTCTGGCGAGAGCAGGATCTGCTCTGGGGCGATCTGACTATGTGCTTGCCGCCAAAACCGCTGCCCGTGAACTGCTGGCTAAGCTTGAGGTGGATGGACGACTCATGCGGAGCTTGGCCATGGGCCAGGTGAGTGGTCCCGGTTTTTTGGATGACTACGCCTTTCTGGTTGCCGGGCTTCTTGATGTCTATGAAAGTACGTTTGAGACGATCTGGCTTGAGCAGGCGGTCCGCCTTGCCGGACGTATGATTGAATTGTTTGGGGATCCCGCTGACGTAGGATTCTATCTGGCTGGGCGTGATATTGAAACGCGACTTAAGAGGGGGCACAAGCCGGACTATGATGGCGCAGTACCCAGTGGGAATTCTGTGGCTGCTTTGTGTTTGGCAAGACTGGGACAGGTCACTGGGGATGCTGTATTCATTGAAAAAGCAGAGTCTTTGATTCAATTTCTGGCCTCTCGCATGGAGACAAATCCTCTGGCACTCACCACAGGGGCCTGTGCCTTGTCTGGCTGGTTATGCCCGAGTACTGAGATTGTGTTGGTCGGTGAATCGGGCGAATCGGAATTGCAGGCCATGCAGCAACTGTTGTACAAGATGTATCTGCCTAATGCGGTGACACTGTGGTATCCTTTGCCAAAGGAGAGCACAAGGCTTGACGCCTTGATTGCCCGGGTGAAGGATCTGGGCCCGTTGAACGGGACCACGGCCGCCTACGTTTGTGAGAATTTTGCATGTAAACAGCCCGTGACATCTGCGGGGGAATTCACAGAAATTATTCAGGGGATTGCGAGGATTGAGAAAAAAAAGCAATTTTGACTTTCTCAACAAGGCCAAATGAACTTTTTTCCGCAAGGTCAGGTACGTTACTTACCTGTGTGGATTGATTCTTGATCTTGGTCATACACTGCATTTTGATATGCCCATTTGTTTCTGTTGTATTTATTAAGAGAAAAAAGGAGTGTTTTTATGGAGCTGTTTGATTTTGCCATCCAGATGGAAAAGGACGGGGAAGCCTATTATCGTCAACTAGCGCATCGGACCGCCAATACGGGATTACGCACGATTTTAACCATGTTGGCTGATGAAGAAGTCAAGCATCAGCAATTATTTGAGCAGCTCAAGGAATCCAAGGGATCTTTACAGGTCTGCCAGGTGTTAACGAGGACTAAGAATATTTTTGCCCAGATGAAAGAATCTGGGGAGGTTATACCTGATGAGTCCGATCAAATAGAGTTGTATAAAAAGGCACAGGACCTTGAAAAGCAGGCTCAGGAATTCTATCTGGAAAAATCCAACGAAGCAGACAATGACGTGGTCAAGGAACAGCTTGTGTTGCTGGCCAAAGAGGAGCAAGGCCATTATACCATCCTGGAAAACATCATCAATTTCCTTTCCAGGCCGCAGACTTGGCTTGAAGATGCTGAATTTGGAAGCATGGATGAATACTAGGCGTGCGTAGGAGAATCCCGTCGTGGGTCCGAGTGTGAGCAAGTTAGGACTGGCAAGGTCGGTAAAGCAGGCGATATCCGTGTACATCGTCAATGCGGCAGGACGCAGTCCAGTCCCAAAACAAGCCGTTCGAAGCCAGATCAGATTCTTCGAGAGGCTCTTGGGCTTTTCGAATTGGAATTTCAAATATGTCGGTGAGTGATACGTCGAATGCCATTGAGTTGTCTGGTGTGAATGTGTTTCGATTGGGCAAACGCATTCTCGAAGATGTCAATCTGACTGTTCAGAAACAGGCGTGTTGTGCTGTGATCGGCCCCAATGGAGCCGGTAAATCTGCTCTAATGTCGATTTTTAGCGGCTATACCTGGCCGACCTCAGGCCAGGTCAGGATCAATGGTCACGTGTTGACCAGCGAACACATGAGTACCCTGTTTGATTGCCGGATTCATGTGATGCGAGATCATGGTCGTTTTGTGGCGAGTGTGGTGTGATGCCAGAGTCCAGGCCATGAACATCAAACTAATACAGGGGGCAGGATGGGGTTCAGAGGGATGAAGCCATGCGATCCTGTGGCATGCGGCGCAGGCCCTGATGTTGGCAGCCAAGGCCCTGGGGTACGATACCTGTCCTACGGGTGGTTTTGACTATGAGGCTGTCGGAAAGCTGATCAATTTACCTGATGATCATGTGGTGACCCTGTTCGTGGCGATTGGCAAGGACATTAAGCCTGCATGGCCCAGAGGGGGGCGGTTGTGTTTGGATGAGGTCGTTATCAAGGATAAATTTTCGGCTTAAGTGCGTCGTTGGGTTGACAGCGGCCTTCGACCATGGCCTAATAAGCGGCACGGCTGTTTGGCGCGTCTACGGCCCCGAAGAAAAACCATAACGAGTGGAATTCTATGAGTCAGACTAAAAAGAAAATCTTGTTTATTTGTACAGGTAATGCCTGTCGAAGTCAAATGGCTGAAGCCTGGGCAAAACGATTAAAGTCCCAACAAATTGACGCCTACTCTGCGGGCTCGCACCCCGCTGGATTTGTCAGCAATCGTGTCATTACTGCCATGCAGGAAGCCGGCGTGGATATGTCACGCGCCTGGTCCAAGCCCATTGATGAATGGCAGGATATTGAGTTTGATTATGTGGTGACCCTGTGTGACTATGCCAAAGAGTACTGTCCTGATTTCCCTGAGCCCACACGCATGGTCCACAAGGATTTTCCGGATCCCATGTCTATTATGGGCAACGATCAGATGACCATGCCTGCCTTTAGGCGTGCCAGGGATATGATCAAGGACTATGTGAGTAGCATGCCCGAAGCTTTGGATGAGTAAGTCCAGAGTCCGCAGTCTGGACTTCTAGGTCCCGGGCTCTTCATTTTTGTTCTAAATATTGTGAAGGATTCCATTATTATGGATGCCAAGTCACTGGAAAAATACTCCTCCGCTATCTCATTGTCAGACATGGAAATCTTTGTGTTTCCGGAACTCATGTACAGTCTGGTCCTGGCCAATATCATGAGCCCAATTATTTGGACGTGGCGAGAGGAGCCTTGCTTTAAGAAGCTTAAGGGCAAAACTCAGTATCGCAAGTTGATGCGTCTCAAGCAATTCATTATGGATGAGTTTGACTTCAATCTGGATCTTGAGACCTGGGGATTGACAGATCGCAAGGCGGAGGTGGAGCGATTCTCGCCTTTTATGTCCCCAGAGCTGATTGCACAGAGCAATGCCTTATTCGGATACCAGGGGGATCAGTACTATTTCGACGTGGATATTCGTCGTCATTTTGGCTTAGATAAATACGACAGTGACATCATCCCCTATTGGAAGACTGAAACCGTTGAGGCCATGAAGGCGTTTGAGTTGAAAGAGAACTATGGCAAGGCCGCCGGGGAATGCGTCTCATTGGCTGCGTTGTATGCGGCTGCCGCATTTATTGTGTGTGAGATCCCTTTGGAAGACATCTTTATGATCCTTACGCCATTGCATTCTCAGAACTTTCTGGACATGCAGGATGGCGTCCTCACCAACAATCGCCGGCTTGTGACAAAATCCATGTGGTTTAATGGAACGGAGATTTCAAACAAAGCGCAACGTGCACTCAAAAACGAGCGTGTCAGCATCGTGTCTCATGTATCCGGGCATATTCACTGTTTGTATGATGACGCCACCATAAATCCTGAGGCCTATGCCCGTTTTTCCAAGCAGCTCAACGCCTATTTGTCCACAGAACTCAACCTCCAGTTGTTTGCCAATTTTCTGAGGACTTATTCGAGCTACCAAAAGTTTTTTCAGGTCTGTCGCAATTGTCATGGTCAAGCGCAGTTTTTAAAGGCAGAGGTGTTGTTTCACTATGAGCATGGCAGCAATTTTCGCGTCGCAGGTGAAACGTTTGACAAGCTTCTTGAAGAAGTGTCGGACGAAGACTACATTCACTATGAACTACCCGACCGCGTTCGCTGTGATAAACTTAATGCTTTTTTGTCCAGGGGCATAGATCTGCAAGACCTCTCGGATCGTAACCGGTTGGTTGTTTTTCTGTCTTCTTTGATTCCCGAGACGCATGTTCTCGTGGACGAGCTCGTCAAATTTGTGCATACCCAGGCCAAGCTGCCTGATTTGGAAAAACAGTTTTCTCATCCAGAGCCCATAACCCTCACATGTGACATGGGCAGGCAAGAGATCATTGAGTCCATTGTTTCCAAACGTTTGACCAATTCCGTGGCAGATCTGGCCACCTACGCGTACCGGGATATGTCCTTGTGTGCGTGGGAGCCGTTTGCCCATGCGGCGTTTACTCGCTGCCCCGTGTCACTGGACAAAGCCAAGGATATGTCCATCGAACAGGTGTATGCGTGGTTATTGGGCATGCACAACGAGTCCATCTACGACGGCGATCGTTTGGCTCAGCCGGATGAAGTGGTGAACTTCAAAACCGGTGATGGCATTGAAAAAGCGTTTGTTTTGGCCAATATTGCACACGACAGGGGCACGCAGTCGCAGCCCATAGAAATTGTGATTTCTGATCAACGTGTCTTGGTCACGGCGCAGGAAGTCTTCTGCTTTCCCACCAAAAAGAACCTGGAGAAGACTCTGACTCTCTTTTCTAACGGTCAAGTTGTTTTTAAGTAAGACCTTACTGATGCCCTGAAGCTGATTCTTAACCAGACCAATATTGGTGATGCTAAGACCTTGGTCATCCATCCTGCGTCCACAATTTATCACGATTTTACACGAGACCAACTGGCACAGACCGGCGTGACAGAAGATCTCATTCGTGTTTCAGTGGGACTTGAAGAGTATCATGACATTCAACAGGATTTTGAACAGGACCTGGCACAGGTAAACTAGGAATTTATATGCAAATTATTCAAATACATGACACGGTAATTTCAGATACACTGGGCTACAAGCACGAGGTGGCTCGGTTCCTTCAGGGGCAGATTTCGGCAGCGGCATTCAAGGCCTATCGTGTCCCCATGGGAGTTTATGAACAAAGAGAAAGCGGAAGATACATGGTAAGAGTACGATGTGGCGCTGGTTTGATCACAGCGGATCAGTTGTCGCATGTGGCTCAGCTTGGTCAAAAGTATGGAAATGGGTCATTGCATGTGACCACACGTCAGGATATCCAGATTCACGAGGTGAGTATAGAAGATACCGTCTCTATCATAGAATCGCTTCTAGACGTGGGTTTGAGTTCTCGGGGCGGCGGGGGCAACACGGTTCGCAATGTGAGTGTCAGTCCCTATGCGGGCGTTTGTCCAGACGAAGTGTTTGACGTGACGCCGCATGCCATCGCAATCACTGAATATCTGCTTCAGGATCGCAGTTCGTTCACTTTGCCGAGGAAATACAAAATTGCATTGTCTGGGTCTTCTCATGACGATGCATTTGCATCGATTACGGACCTTGGCTTCTTTGCCAAGATTCAGGATGGGGTGCGCGGTTTTGAGGTCTATGCTGCCGGTGGCATGGGGGCGAATCCCAGGGTGGGTCTTAAAATAGAATCCTTTGTGCCTGAGACTGAGATCTTTGTGGTGGCAGAGGCCATCAAACAGGTATTTGAAGCCCATGGAGACAGATCCAATAGAAACAAGGCGCGTTTGCGTTATGTGCTTTCCCGTTTGGGTGATGATGGGTTTGTTCAGACTTATTTGTAAACTGGGAATGTGTCGATCGCGTGGCCTGGCCTCAGCCATCGCCGATGCTATCAACTGGAAAATCTGGGGCAGAGATCAGGCCTTGCCAGTGATTCGAATCAGTGGGTGTCCCAATGCCTGTGGTCAACATCAAATTGCAGATATTGGTTTTCAGGGACATGCCAGACGTGTCAACGGTCGTTTGATGCCATATTACAACGTTTTCGCTGGCGCCAATCTGCGACAGGGCCAGACTGAATTGGGGCATCGAATTGGGGCATTGCCAGCCAAGCGTGTGCCCGCTTTCATGGAGGCTGTTGCTGCGCAGGGACTGTATACATCAGATGCCCTGATACTTTGTTTACAGGCGTTTATAAATCTTGATGAGGCGTCCGTACCAGAAGATTATTTTTTAGATTTTGATGCCCAGGGTGCTTTTTCCCTGGAATAGGTCAAGTATCGCTAGATGTTGAACGCGAATAATAATCGGGAGATATAGTATGAAAATTGCAAAGAGTATGACAGAACTTGTGGGCAAGACGCCTTTGGTGTTTCTCAATCGGGTGGTTGGGGATGCCCCTGCCAGGGTGGCCGCCAAATTAGAGTATTTTAATCCGGCCAGTAGCATAAAAGACCGCATTGGATTGAGCATGATTGAAGCGGCGGAGCAATCGGGCCAACTCAAGCCCGGCATGACCATTGTGGAGCCCACCAGTGGCAACACAGGGATTGCCCTGGCCTGGGTGGCCGCTGCCAAGGGGTACAGGCTGATTTTGACCATGCCAGAGTCTATGAGTATTGAGCGGCGAAAGATGCTTCAGATACTGGGTGCTGAGCTCGTGTTGACGCCACCGGAACGTGGTATGACCGGGGCTGTGGAACAGGCCAAGGAGATCATTGGGAACGAAAGCAATGCATTTATGCCCCTACAGTTTGACAATCCAGCGAATCCCAAGGTGCATGCCGAAACCACGGCAGAAGAGATCTGGGACGATACCGACGGGGGGGTGGATATATTTGTCGCAGGTGTGGGCACTGGCGGGACCGTCACAGGCGTGGGGCGTACCCTTAAGGCATACAAGCCAACGTTTAAGGTGATTGCTGTAGAGCCTGAGGGGTCACCCGTCTTGTCTGGTGGCAAGCCCGGTCCCCATATGATTCAGGGCATTGGTGCTGGTTTTGTACCTGTCAATTGCGACACCGATGTGATTGACGATGTGATACGCATTGAAAACCAGCAAGCCTTTGACATGGCAAAGCGATTGGCCAAAGAAGAAGGCATACTTGCAGGTATTTCATCAGGGGCCAATGTGGCCGCTGCGGTCAAGCTGGCATCTGATCCCATCAATGCTGGAAAGCTTATCGTGGTCATCGTGTGTGACACGGCGGAACGCTATATCAGCACACCTTTGTTTGGATAATATCGGCGTTCCGTGTTTGGCTTTCAGCAGGTCTGAGGGCCGAAGGCTGAATGTCGATCCTGGCCTGCAATCGCCCTATAAAAAGGGGAGAAAATTCTGCATCACCTGGAATGTGCCTTGTACAAATTGGTTTTCAAGCTGTATCATAAAACTTACGATAAACCTCATAGGCTGTTTGAGTTTTTAGACAATCATTGATCGTACGAGAATAGGCATGAAGACCACAGAATGGCTTGATAAAAACCCGGTGGATCAACCCGTTGATAGGCACAAGGTGTTTTCAATTAAAGACCGTATTCGCAGCTTTCATTTTGCGATGCACGGTCTTGGGATGATGCTTAGGTCCCAGCACAATGCCTGGGTGCATGCCACGGCCACGATTCTGGTTGTCACCCTGGGCTTTCTCTGTCATATCAACCGAGAAGAATGGTGCTGGATCGTGTTGGCTGTCATATCCGTGTGGACTGCCGAGGCATTAAACACGGCTTTGGAGTTTATTGCTGACGTGGCGTCCCCCGAGTTCCATCCTCTGATCAAGAGTGCCAAGGACGTGGCTGCCGCTGCCGTTATGTTATCCGCATTGGGGGCCCTGATTATTGGCCTGTTGGTATTGGGTGTACCACTCTGGGATCTAATTTATTGATGCACAACATGTGCATGTGTTATCCGCTTCAGCCACCACTGCAACCACACATTGATGTGATAAAAAAGAGCAGGGCGACAAGCCAGAGAATGTGTCTATTCATGGGTTTTACTTATCTGGGGGTTGCTATGGGTTTTGCCTTGACGGTTCGTCCGGTCAGGGCCGTGTAAATTGTCCGAGCCATCACACCTGCGCCCTCGGCGTTGGGGTGAATCTGGTCCGGGAATAGATCTCTGCGGTTGGCCAGCACCTGATACAGATCGATCGTGGGCACGCTGCTTTGTTTAGCCATGTCTTGAATCATAGGGATGGCGTCATTCTTTATGATTTTATCTGAGATGCCCCAACGTTCAGGGAAGGCTGGCACGGGCAGGCAAATCCAGATGCGACTGCCCAGGGCCTTGAAGCTGTTGATCAGAGCCACATAGTCTGTGGTAAACTGGTCTTTGTAAGCCCAGTTCTGTGGTTTGGTGTCGTTGGTGCCCAGTTTGATAATGACCACATCTGGTACAAAGGCCAGGGCTTGTTTATACGCACCCTCATTCCAGTAGGGCCGATCGCCTTGCTTGAGTAGTGTGGTGCCCCCCACGCCAAAGTTGCGAACCTCCCATTTTTTGCCGAGATAACGACTCAGCTGTGCCGGGTAGCTGTTGACTTCACGATCCGAAATGCCCGAGCCAAATGTGATGCTGTCTCCGACACAGGCCACTCGAATTACACGTGCATAGTCCTTTTCCTGAATGACGTGGGCCGTGGGCACCTGGGCACAGGATGTGAGAAGGCTGGCAGTGCTCAGCCATAGCCAAAGCATGATGTGTTTCCTATTCATGATGACAAGCGCCCTTTCTTTTTTAGATAACCATCCAAGTGATGTCTTGCCTTGGCTGTGACTTCACGGCCGCGTTTGGTGCGGCGAACAAATCCGATCTGCAGGAGATAGGGTTCCACTACGTCTTCCAATGTGTCACGTTCTTCACCGAGGGTGGCCGCGATGGCTTCAATGCCTGCCGGGCCGCCGTCATACACGTTGATCAGGGCTCGGAGAAATGAGCGGTCCAATTCGTCCAGGCCGAGTATGTCGATCTGTTCCATTTTTAGCGCGTTGTCTACGATCTCCAGAGTGAGCACGCCTGAGCCCTTGACCTGGGCATAGTCACGGACACGTTTGAGAAGACGGTTGGCGATACGGGGTGTGCCACGGCAGCGGCCTGCAATCTGTTCGAGGGTGCCTGGTTGGGCAGTCAGCTTCAGGAGGCCTGCCGTCCGTTCGAGGATCTGCGTGAGTTCCTGTGTTGTGTAAAACTCCATGTGGTACAACATGCCGAACCGGCTTCGAAGCGGAGAACTCAGGAGGCCTGCCCGCGTTGTGGCCCCAATCAGGGTGAACCGCTTCAGCGGAAAATTGATGGTTTTGGCGTGCATCCCACTGTCTACCGTGAAATCGACTTTGAAGTCTTCCATGGCAGGGTAGATAAATTCTTCAACCACAATGCTGAGGCGATGGATTTCGTCGATGAACAGGATGTCCCCGGTGTTGACGTTGCTTAGCAGCCCCATGACATCACCGGCCTTGACCAGGGCGGGGCCAGACGAACAGCGAAGGGTCGTGCCCATTTCATTGGCTACCACATGGGCCAGCGTGGTTTTTCCCAGGCCGGGAGGCCCGTAAAAAAGCAGGTGATCCAAAGGCTCGCCACGTTGCTTGGCTGCTGTAATCGCAATGTTCAGTTTCTCACGAATATTCTCCTGGCCCACAATCTCAGCCATATGCTCAGGCCGAAGAGACAGATTAAAGGTCTCCTCCTGATCATTGAGAGGTTGTCCGCTGATAATTCTTCCGATAGCCATTTGTTAGCTATCAGCTATCAGCTGTCAGCTGTCAGCCTTTGAAGCTGAACGTTGAATGCTGATGGCTGAACGCTCCTTTTACACTTCAATTCCTTGTTTCAAACGATACACGAGTGGCACGAGTCCTTCGGCTGTGTTGATGTCCGGGTGGCGTTCGCAGGTGAGCTGGATGAGTTCCACGGCTTCATTACGTTTTTCGCCCCAGGCAATCAGGATTTCCAATGCCTCTGCCTGGAAGGCCTTGAATGCCCCCCCTTCACCGGAGGTCGGTGACGCCATGACGTCCAGGGCAAAGCTTTGAAGCTTTCCCTGCAGTTCGGCCACGAGTTGCTGGGACATGCGTTTGCCCACACCGGGCAGGGCTCTGAGGAGTTTTTCGTCGCCCGATTCAATGCTCGTGGCTATCTCTGCGATAGGCATGCACAGGGCTTTGAGACCCTTTTTAATACCCATACCCTTGACTGTGGTGAATTTGGCAAAGAACTCGCGATCCCCAGCCGTTAAAAAACCAACCATGCGGGGAATCAGATTGCCCCCGCCCATGGTGCCTTCATAATATTCCATGGTGCAGAGTGTGATGTCCTTACCCACACGCCCGGCGAGGCTCGCCACCGCATATCCTGGCAACATCACTTCATAGCCCACAGGGCCCACCTGAACCAGGGCCGTGTCAGAATCCAGACTAATGAGTTTTCCTTCGATAAATGCAATCATGATTTATAGTTTTCAGTTTTTGGTTTTTAGTTTTTGGTACATATAAGTTTCTCAAGTCTAACCAACCACTGGTTAAAATGCGAACATTTCTTGCGAATGGCTGGTATGCCGATGGCCTCAGCAATAACCTTGCCCATGAGGCCGTTGTTTTATGAAAAGGCTGATATCATTTAGTGCTCGATCAAAGCGAATATCGCCTCCTTTATGACCAGGTTTGCCAATGAGAGTTGGATGCAAGTAGATTCCTTGATGAGACATTACTGGGGCCAGAACGTCGCGGATAAAGGTTTGCTCGGTCTGCCCCTCGACAACGATATTGACCTCCACACTACTCACGGGAGGGACCTCCGGTTACGATATTCTTACACCAAAGGTCTCCCAGAGAATAGTCTTCTAGCCAGGAAGACAGATCTCTTTTTTCAAGGCGTTCGAAGTAAGAGGCTCCCTTCTTGCGATTGACCACGATGATATCCTCCGGTTCGAAGCAGTCCACTAGGGCAGGGGATTGTGTGGAAATGATCAATTGCGTGCGTTTGGACACTGCTTGTATCAGCTCTGCCAGGATCTCAATGGCATAAGGATGTAGACCCAGTTCCGGTTCATCGATAATGATTGTCGACGGCGGATCTGGCTGCAATATGGCAGTAGCCAGACAGATGAAGCGGAGTGTCCCGTCTGATAGATGATTGGGTTTGAGAGGATAGTCCGATCCCTTTTGTTTCCAACGAAGACGTAATTTATCCTTTTGATTTGGTTTCAATATGAAGTCATCAAAAAATGGAGTAACCAGACGGATGGCATCAAGGATTTGTTCGTAAACATTTTCTTCTTCTTCCCGAAGAGTCAGCAAGAAGGGTGCAATGTTAGCTGCGTCGAAACGTAAATAAGAATCATCTTCTGCAGATTCAAAGCGACGCATGGGAGCGGTGTTGCTAGTGTCATGAAAAGGGTATATTTTCCATGATGCAATTGCATTATAAACATAGTGGGCCACACTTCGTCCACCTGCTACGCCTTGCTTATTACGTTCTTTGAGGAGTTCTGGAGTTATCTGACCGCTGCCCATTGGCCACCATCCCGTACTTGTGCCACTGTAAAAACGAGCTTCCTCATTTATGACAAAAGTTGCATCTGAGGTAGGTACGAGTTTAAAGCGATAGCCGTTTTCACCAAAGCTAAGTTCTGTTTCGATATAACTGGTAACCTTGGGACCATTGAAGAGAAAGTCATCACAAACACCACCCTCAGCAATGTAGGTTTTAAGGCTGGAACTTTGCAGGTGCGGTAAAGGCAACTCCATCATGGCACGTAACAGACGAAAGAATTCCACGAAGTTGCTCTTGCCTGCGCCATTGGCACCGATCATGACATTCAGATTCCTGAGTTTGAAATTCTCCAGGGATCGGATGGATTTAAAGCCCTTGATGGTCAGTTGTTCTAATGCCTGGGGCATGGTTGTTACCTCGTAATACTTAGACTGTCATCTTTAAGGAATTCGCGCAACATAAGGCCACGGCAATGGCATCTGCTACGTCATTGGGCTCGGGCAACTCGGCCAGGTTCATGATGTGCTGTACGGATCGCTGCATCTGTTCTTTGCTGGCGTGGCCATTGCCAGTGGTGGCTTTCTTAATTTTGGTGGCACTAAAGGGTTTGACTTCCAGGTCTCTGGCTGCACAGCGTTGCAGAATCACACCGCGTGCATGACCCATGAGAATGGCGGTCCTTGGGTGAGCATAGTGGGCGTAGAGTTCTTCCACGGCCACCAGTTCGGGCTTTAAAAGATCCAGCAGATTGTCCAGGTCCTTGGCAATCTGATCGAGTCTTTGCTCTAGTGTCATGTGACGGTCAATGCGTACAAAACCCGCCTCAATGAGATGCTCTCTGAGCATCCTGGCTTCCAGACAGGCATAGCCACAGATGTTGAGTCCCGGATCAATCCCGAGGATTCTCATTTAAGGCTCCAGTCTGTACCATTGGCTGTATCTTTGATTTTAACACCGGCTTCAGCCAATTTGTCGCGGATCATATCGGATGCAGCAAAGTCTTTGGCTTTACGTGCGTTTTGACGTTGCTCCAAAAGTAGAGTTACAAGTTTGTCCAGGAGGTTGTCATTGGCACGGCTGCTGGCCTGACCATAGTCGGATTTCACAATGCCTAACACATCACCGCCCAACAAGGTGAACTGATCGTCTATGGCTTTGAGTGTGGCTTGTGTCACCTGGCCTTTTGCGAGCAGGGTGTTGGTTAGTCGCACCTGGTCAAAGAGGACTGACAAGGCCACTGAGGTGTTGAGATCGTCATTCATGGCCTCTTCAAAATGTGTTTTGAGTGAAGACAATTGTGTTTGAATCTCTTCATGGATGTCGCCTTCCGGGGCGGTTGTTAATGCCTTGCGAACTGCCAATACAGCCTCTGAAATTCGGGTGTAACCGCTCAAGGCGGCATACAGGGCCGCATCAGAAAAGTCCAGAGGGCTGCGGTAGTGACTGTTCAAGATCAATTGACGCACGGCCAACGGATCATACGCACGGGTCAGACGTTCGTGATGCCCGATGAACGCTTCCTTGAGCGTAATGAAGTTATTCAGGCTCTTGCCCATCTTGGTGCCGTCTACTGTGACCATGTTGTTGTGTAGCCAGTACTTGACAAAGGGGGCTTCATTGGCTGCTTCAGACTGGGCGATTTCGCACTCATGGTGTGGGAACTTATTTTCCAGACCACCGCCGTGGATGTCAATGGTGGTACCCAGATATTTCATGCTCATGACCGAGCACTCCAGGTGCCAGCCTGGATAGCCCTGGCCCCAGGGGCTGGGCCACTGCATGATGTGATTTGCCTCGGCCTTTTTCCACAGGGCAAAGTCAGTGGGGCTTTTCTTGTCAGGCGACGTCGTCACTCGCGTGCCGCTGACCATCTCGTCGACATGACGCCCCGATAATTTACCGTAACCTTCAAATTTGGCCACTTCAAAGTAGACCGAGCCGTTGGCCTCATAGGCAAAGCCCTTGTGGATGAGCGTTTGAATGAGATCAATTTGCTCTGTGATGTGGCCTGTGGCGCGTGGGCTGATGTCAGGACGTACGCAATTCAGCTGATCCATATCCTCAAAGAAACTTCGAGTGTAATATTCGGCCACGGCCATGGGATGTTTCTTCTCCTTTTGCGCAGCCACCGCTAGCTTGTCATCACCTTCGTCTGCGTCATCCGTGAGATGACCGACATCCGTGATGTTTTGAACATAGGTGGTGGTATATCCCTGATACCGTAGGTATCGTACGAGGACATCAAAGCTTACGTAGCTTTTGGCATGACCGAGGTGCGCATGACCGTACACGGTTGGCCCGCACACATACACGCCCGCACGACCTTCTTCCACAGGCACAAATTCTTCTTTACGACGACTCAAGCTATTGTATAGTTGCATGGTTTTGATTTTTGATTTTCGAATTTTGATTTATGGCATGGGCTTAGCCCATGTTTTCTTAATACTTAAAACCTAACACTTAACACCGAAAACTACTACAACCCTCTCTTCGGTTTGATCCTGAGCATGGCAATGGCTGTCGCTGCGATGGCCTCGCCGCGTCCAATGGCGTCAAGGCCTTCGTTGGTCTTGGCCTTGACATTGACACAGGCGAAGTCCATGCTGAGAAGACCGGCAATGGCCCGTCGGATCTGGCCTTTAAAGGGTTCGAGGCGGGGCTGCTCCAAATGGATGGTAAGATCGACATTAACGATTTCCCATCGTTTCACCACCAGTCGATCTTTGACGTCCAGGAGGAGGCCCTTGCTATCCACATTCTTGTAGACTGGGTCCTTGTCTGGAAACAATGTGCCAATGTCTCCCAGTCCTGCAGCGCCGAGCAGGGCGTCAATAACGGCATGCAGGGCCACGTCACCATCGCTGTGTCCCTGAAGTCCGACGGGAAAGGGAATGTGAACTCCGCCCAGCATCAAGGGGCGGTCGGGTATGAGCACATGAATGTCCATGCCCAGGCCTGTGCGGTAGTCAGGTTTGCGGTATTCTTCAATCACAGTGTCCCCTTGGTACTGGGAATGTCATCTCTGACAATCTTGACGGCCTGAGCCAGGGCTTGTCCCAATCCCTTAAAAATGGCCTCTGCAATGTGATGACTGTTCGTGCCATAGGGTACGTTGACATGCAGGTTGAACTTGCCTGTGTTGGCAATGCTTCGCAACAACTCTTCCAGGCATTCCACATCAAAGTCGCCAATACGATTCGTGCGATAGTCTGCGTTATACACGCAGTATGGTCGGCCAGACAGGTCCACCGTGACATTGGCCAGGGCATCTTCCATGGGGACAGTACCTGTGCCATAACGTGCAATGCCCTGCTTGTTACCCAGGGCTTTGAGCAGGCATTCGCCCAGAACCAGTCCCACATCTTCCACGGTGTGGTGAGCATCAATATGTAAATCACCGGACGCTTTCAGGGTGAGATCTATGCTGCCATGTTTGCTGACATGGGTGAGCATGTGATCCAGAAAACCCACGCCAGTGTTGATATCATAGGTGCCTGTGCCATCCAGTTTGAGCGTGCAATCAATGTCTGTTTCAGAGGTCTTTCTTTGAATACTGGCGTTTCTTTGTGTCATACCATTTTCCTCTATTTAGCCAGGATCTGCTTGATGGCCTGGACCAGTGTGTCGTTCTGTTCAGTGGTGCCCACGGTGATACGGATTTTGTCCATGAGTTCGGGCACGTTAAAGTAGCGTACAAAGATACGTTGGTTTGCCAGTTGTTTGTGCAGGTCATTGGCCGGAAAATCTGGACTTTGGGCCAGGACGAAGTTGGAGTGACTGTCCTGCACATGGAGACCCAGGTTGCGAAGATCTTGTGTCAGGGTGGTGCGTGCAGCCTTTATTTTAGCCACATTGGCTTCGAAATGGTCCTGGTCTTCAATGGCGGCGGTGGCTGCTGCCAAGGTCAAAACATCCACATTGTATGAGTCCTTGACTTTCAAAAGGCCTGAAACCAAGTCGGGATGGGCCATGGCATAGCCGAATCGGATGCCTGCCAGAGAATACCCTTTGCTCAGGGACCGAAGGATGATGACATTGTCCAGTTGACGTACCAGGTCCAGGCAGTTGGTGTTGGCAAAATCGCCATAGGCCTCGTCAATCAGAAGTATGCCCTTGACCTGTTTGGCCAGATCAAAGAGTTTTTCCGGTTGGATTAGCGTGCCTGTGGGGGCATTGGGATTGCACACAATAGTCAGCGGGGCACCCACTTGCGCGAGTTGATCTGGAAGGCCACATTGTTCGCCTGAAAAAGGTACCTCTGCCGTGGCGCAGTTCTGAATTTTGGCCAGGACTGCATAGAGTGTGTAGGTCGGTACGGGATAGGCAACTGGCCGGGCCTCATCGCAAAATGCTCGAAACACAAGTGTCAAGAGGTCATCGCCACCGTTACAGCACAGGATGGAGTCGGCCGAAAGGCCATGTAATTTCGCGGCTTTTTCCCGAAAGGCCTGCCCCACAGGATCAGGATAGCGTCTCATGGCCTCCGGGGCGAGAGCCTGAAGTGCCTCCAGCACCTTGGGAGAAGGGGGGTAAGGATTTTCATTGGTATTGAGCTTGACCACGTCAGCCTCTTTGGGCTGAAATCCCGGTGTGTATCCGGCCATCTGTTCAATATTGTCACGAAAATAGGTCATGCAATCTCCAATCATTAACGAACCAAAGATTATACGAATATCCCTTGGGATTGTAAAAGGTGGATTTTGGGTTTTCAAAATTGGTTTTGCGGGGTGACGTTTCGGTTTTGACTGGCACTCGGATTCGTTGACTGTATAATGACACGTTCTTTAAAATATGAATCTATAAAGACAAAATCTTATTACATTGGAGATCTATATGAGTGATCAGACCTTTCAGGAACGCGTTGAAGCAGCTATTGCCGAAGTTCGTCCTTCTTTGCAGGGCCATGGTGGGGATATTGAATTGGTCGCCTGTGAAGATGAGAGTATTGTCAAGGTGAGGCTTCAGGGGGCCTGTTCAGGTTGCCCAGGTGCTGCCATGACACTGAAGATGGGGGTACAGCGGGTACTTCAAGAAAGAGTGCCTGAAGTCAAAGAAGTGATCGCAGTGGAGTAAGCGTGAACCTCGACTTTTATTGAGTCCTTTCTCTTTAAAATGAGGCTTTTGGGTAAAAAGAGCTGGCTTTGTTCGGTATAATCGGCCCTGATGGCCTTAAAATGCTATTGCAAAACGACTTCAGTTCTATATAATGTGTCGCTCGGAGCACGTTGTAGTGCGCGCTTACCCTGGATATTTTGTTTGAATTGAAATTAGAGGAGCATCGTTTCATGGAGCCAATGTCGGAACTTGGTATTGATTTGTTTTCAGCGCAACCCACTTTGGAGCTGATTAAGCAGGTGACTCGTTGTGCCCATGCCAACGCTGTTGAACTTCAGAAGTTCACCGATCAGGTCCAGGCTAATCTGGAAAAGTCGTCTCCTGATGATTTGCTGAAATCAGGGATTGGGCTCTACGTCATTGGTCAGCCAGCTGAGGCGATAGCCAAATTGAAGGGTGCCAAGGACTGTCTGGAAAAATTTATGGCCTTGGGTTTCTGCCAGAGGGCATGCGGGCAGTATGACGATGCCTTGGCCAATTTCCAGAAGACTGTCGAATCAGGCGCCGATATTCTGGTCGCCGCCATGGAAAAGGTGGCGACGTTGATCAAGGCAGAGGATTTTGACGGCGTACAGAAGGTGTTTGATACCTGCTCGAATTATGAAGGTGTGAGTGCTGAGTATCACTATCAACAGGCTCAGCTCCAAAAAGCCATGGGACTGCATGCGGAAGCTCAAAAACAGGCCAAAAAGGCTGTGAGCATTTCTCCTGACCATGCAGACTCGCTATTCATGTTGGCTTTGCGTGCTGATTTGGAAGGCGATGACGAAGATGCTATTGAGTACTACAAGCAGATTATTGCCAGTGGCAAGGGATCTGTCAATGTGTGGCTTAATCTGGCGATTCTGTATGAAGATCATGGCGACTATGACAAGGCCGCGACCTGTGTTGAAGCGGTGTTGGCCGTTTTTCCGGCTCATCCCAGGGCGTTGCTTTTCCTGAAGGATATCAATAGCTCCAAAACCATGTTCTTTGACGAAGAAAGAGAGAAAAAGCTGTCACGCAAGAATCAGATTCTTGAGACGCCGATTTCAGACTTCGAATTGTCTGTTCGTAGCCGAAATTGCCTTAAGAAGATGAGCATTCTGACTCTAGGTGATCTGCTCAATATCTCTGAAGCCGAATTGTTGTCCTACAAAAACTTCGGTGAGACGTCTCTTCGCGAAATAAAAGCCATTTTGGATACCAAAGGCTTGGGGCTGGGTATGGCCCTGGATGACAAGCATTTTGCGAAAAAAGCGGTGCCTGAGCCATCGCATGAAGAGGATCAGGGATTGCTCAGCAAACCTGTGGATGATCTTCAGTTGTCCGTGCGGGCACGAAAATGTATTCAGAAACTCAAAATACGCACGATTGGTGATATGACCCGTACTACAGAGGCCGAATTGCTGGGGTGCAAGAATTTTGGTGTCACTAGCCTTAACGAAATCAACAAGGCGCTGGGTAGCATTGGCTTGTCATTGCGAACTCTGGACTAATTGACACGTATCGAAACGACACATGACCACAACGTATGACCATGGCATCACCCTTTGTGCGTTTTTTGTGCAAAGGCTGCGGGAGTGGAGGTATGTGCTGATTCTACTCGGTGTCTGCGCCATGAGTCTGGCTCTGTCAGGGTGTAAGCACCGGAATCTGACCCGCGAAACTCCCCAGATGAATGCGGAAAAAAAATATTGGATCAGGGTGCGTTTACACCGACGCATGACTCAGTGTTGGTTCAAGACATCCGAAGAAGTGACTGTCACATCGAATGAATCCAAACCTGTCACACTCTCTGTGCCCAAGGCGGGACTCTCTCTTGGCTTAAAAAACACCGTTGTGACTCTGGGGGATGCCCGGTTTGAGGGGCATGATGTGACCATTTCACCGGACAAACCGTATGTATTCCGGGTAGACGATCAGCCTTATCGTGGTAGGCTACGTGTTGTGGTTGACCCTGAGAAACAGACCTTTGATTTGATCAATGAGGTGCCTTTGGAGGCGTATCTGGCTGGCGTGGTCGGGTCTGAAATGCCTCCCTACTGGGAGCCCGAAGCCCTGAAGGTTCAAGCTGTGGTGGCCAGAACGTATTGTATGTACGTGAAGGAACGATTTGGAAAGAACCGACATTGGGATGTGTCCCGTACTCAGGCGCACCAGATGTATCGTGGGATAGATGCCGAGTCTGCTCAGGTGTGGGAAGCCGTGCTGGGTACGACAGGCCAAATCGTTAAAACGAAAGACATGGCAGGTAATGAAGTCACATTTCCTGCGTATTACAGTTCAATATGTGGGGGGCATACACAAAACAGTAAGTATGTATTTGGCGACTCTTATGTGTCTTTACAGGGCGTGCCGTGCCCTTATTGTCAACATGTGGCCAAGCTGGGGCAGTTTTTCTGGCCGATGGCTGTGTATGACAAATCAGATATCAGTGATCGTCTGACCAAGCGGTACAGTGCCCTCAAGAAAATCGCACCCATCGTACATATTGAACCTGTGATCCAGACTGAATCCCACGAGTATACGCGGTTGACGCGAGTTAAGCTGATTGGTGCAAATGGCAAGAGCGACAGCTTACGTGCGGAAGATTTCAGACTCAGTATTGACCCCACCGGACGTGTGATTAAAAGTACCATGTGTCGTTTGGAAGATTGGGACGATCAATGGGCCTTTGTGGAAGGCCGGGGGTGGGGACATGGTGTGGGCCTGTGTCAGTGCGGGGCCCAGTGGTTGGCTCGTCAGGGGCAGTCGTACATAGAGATCCTGCAATATTATTATCCTGAATGCAAACAGGAACAACTGTATTAGAGAGCCCCAATGAGTGAACGTGTCTTTCAAGTATTAAATGTTGATCCGAATTGTCATGCCAGACGCGGCCAGTTGACCACGGCCCACGGTGTTGTTGACACGCCAGTATTCATGCCCATTGGTACGGCTGGGGCTGTCAAGGGCGTGTTACCCGAACAACTTGAAGCCATGGAGGCTCAGGTCATCCTGGCCAATACATATCACTTCATGATCCGCCCCGGTGTGGACATCGTCCAAAAACTGGGTGGCCTGCATCGATTTATGGCCTGGGATCACCCCATACTCACGGACAGCGGGGGGTATCAGGTCTTTTCCCTGGCCAGCCTGAATCGCATCGATGATGAAGGGGCTCATTTTGCCAGCCATATCGATGGTCGGCAATACCATCTCAATGCGGAGATCGCCACGGATATTCAGAATCGTTTGGGTGCCGACATCATCATGTGCTTTGATCAATGTACGCCGTTTCCAGCCAAACAGAGCGAACTCGAAATTGCAGTAAAACGCACGGTGCAATGGGCCGCCCGTTGCAAACAGGCTCATGCGAATGCCAAACAACTGCTCTTTGCCATCGTCCAGGGCGGTACTGATTTGGATTTGCGTACGACATGTGCTCAACAGCTTGTAGATCTGGATTTCCCCGGCTATGCCATGGGTGGCCTGAGTGTCGGGGAAGGTCACGATCACATGATCGCGACAGTGACCCATACAGCCCCCCTATTGCCTCTGGACAAACCAAGATATTTGATGGGCGTGGGCACACCGGCTGATCTCATCGCGTCGGTGCGTGAAGGCATTGATATGTTTGACTGTGTTCTGCCGACACGCAACGGACGCAATGGTTTTGCCTTCACAGAAAACGGTCCAGTGCGTATGCGAAATGCGGTGCATGCAGATAGTGACATGCCGGTCGAGCCAGGGTGTAATTGTCCCTGCTGTAAGAACTATACGCGAGCGGCCGTTCGCCACTTCTTCAAATATGGCGAAATCCAGGGCCCCATTCTCCTGTCCCTGCACAACCTCACCTTCTTCCAACGTCTCATGCGACAAATGCGATCTGCCATCGAAGCGGGCCAGTTCAAAGCCTGGGCCGATGAGCAATTGCCAAGATATCGATCGCTTTACGAAGCATAGAAAGGTAGGGGGTTCTGGTTCTTAGTTCTTAGTTGGTTGGAAGGAGTTTTATTAAACAGCTATCGCCGGTGTCGGGGGTTCGAAAAAGAGGTCTGGATGGGACAATCATTAGACTCAGTACGCGGAGCGTTCCAAATAGCTGACGGCTGAAAGCTTCTTTTTTGACACGGATTTCACGGATTTAGAACAAACCACGAAGAGCTGTTTTTGTCCACGAATTTGCACAAATCTGCACGAATAAAGCAAGGGATTCGCATGGCAATAACGCATCACCACGACTTGTCACCCCGAGGCACCGAGGGGTCTAT
>CAZBTJ010000057.1:0-32070 GCA_964494325.1 uncultured Pirellulales bacterium | reverse complement strand
GATGCCATGGGTCTCATTTTCACCCAGCCCAGATCCATCCACGGTCTTGTCTGATATTGAAAACTCATTGGAATAACTGGAGGCCGTAGCAATAATCTCAGAGCCTGCAATTTGAATTGAATAGGGCTCTGCTGTGAAATTCCAGACCTCACCTTTGTATACAGTCTGGTCCGGCGTACCATTCACTTCATCCACACGCCAGTAATAGGTTTTGCCAAACTCAAGACGTCCGGGAACAAATGAATTGACGTCCTGCCCCGCACTTGTTGGCGTAGTCGCGTTGTTTACATCTTCAAGACTCTCACCCACATAGACGTTATGCTTGACCGCATAAACACCTGGATCCCAGGATAGCACGCTATCACGAAGGACATCATCAATCCCCGCTTCAGGATTGGGCTTTGCGGCCAATTCCTTTGCGCCAAGGCCCGACATGGCTTTCTGAATCTCTCCCTGCGTTAAAGCGGTATTAAAAACTGCCACATCATCAATCAGACCCACCCAAAAGTAGTCGCCCGACGCATCCGTTTTTCCGGCGCCAATTCGCAAAGGTCGCTGCGTATTCGGGCCAAGAGTACCTGTGGTTTCGGTATCCAGTTCTCCATTGAGATAGAGCTTAAGACTTTCCGCTTTATAGGTGCCTGCCACATGCGTCCATTCACCCAGTGTCGCTGCCGAACCTCGGGCGGCTGCCCAACCGCTGCCAGTGCCAGTCCAAAATTCCCATGTATTGCCTGGTTCCACATATAAAATGTAACCTCTCGCAGGAAAATCATCACGCGCTGTGACCGGTGATCGATGGCCGCTGCCACCTGGATCAGGATTGGCCCAAACACTGACAGTAAACTCATCAGGATTGAGATCTGCGCTATACGGCACATCCACCTTGGCAGGCGAACCACCAAATAGTAATGCCCCACCATAGAGGCCTTCGGCCCATTGCGGACCATCAATAAGGGCTCCATCGTGGCCATTGCCGGTCCCATCAGTAGCCACATCTCCACTGCCGTCATCAAGGCTCCAATGCGCCACCAAATCTGCAGATGCCATCCCGGCACTCACAAGCAAGAGTATTAATGTGTGAAACAATAGTTTTCTAGACATCGTGTTCCTCCTTCAAAGACAATTCAATAGTATAATTCATTCGTTGGCACCTGTACAACGAACGGAACCTTTTTCACCTTTTCTCTCGTTCAAAACGAGACCCCTGCCGGAAACTTCCCAGAGAGATTAACACGCTAACATAATAGCATAAACCCCGTTAATATGCCTATAAAAAAGGGATTACCGCCTCATATTTGTATTATTCGACAACAAACCAGGTCATGCCTCTAGCAGCCACATCAACATCAATCAAAATACTATAATCCCGGGCCAATCTTACTTTTTTTGGCTCAGTATCCTTCTCTCGGATGTGGGCTGTCCGGTCAAGCCCTGTGTAGTAAAGAGGCACTTTGATCTTTTTCGATACGGCCGTGTCCAGGGGATTGAAGACCATCAGCAATCCCTTTTCCTGGCCCGCCGGGTCCACATGCAGCCAATAATCAAGGTCCTTGCCGTCGGCACGCCTGAGGTGAATAAGGTCACTTTCCAGGATTCGCCTGTGTGCTTTGTACCAATCGACCCATTTTTTGATCAGATCCTTTGTTTCATCGGCATCATAGAGTCGCGGTCCGCGATAACAGGCCTGCACCCCTGCCCCAAGATTACTGGCCATCATCAGCTCGTAATGGTCCAGATGATCCTTTAGCGGCTCGATCGTGGCAGCCTCTCCGCCACCGTGGTACTGCGTCAAGGGCACAAACATCCAGCCCATGCTCGGCGTTTTGGCCCAAGTGCCGTCAAAGATGTTCTGCCGGGTATGGATCACCTGTTGTGCCCTTGGCAACGACCAATTGGTCTCTCTATACCCCATGCCGCTCTTGTTGGACCCGGCCAGATAATAAAAGTCAGGCACATTGAGATACACGCCCTTTTCCCGACAGAATTTGTAGAAATCGGTGATCATGCGCCACTGGTTCCACTGTGAATCCTCATACCCCTGGTGCCCCGGATGCTCAGTACTGAGACACACATCGCCCGGATAAGACCCATCATGTTCGAGAAGATTAAAGCCTGTTTTGCTATAAAACTCATACAGCTTGGCAAAATAATCCTGCCCCCACTGGCTTTCAAGGCATGGGCTGTTGCCAAACTTGGGGCGCTGCCCCTCGGGCATGACCACATCGTGGCCCCCACCCACACGACGCGAGGCCAGGAGTGAATAGCCCCCTATTTCAATGCCCTTGCTTTTGGCATAGTCGGCATATTGTTTCATTTTCGCAAGGTACTCTGGACTGTCATTTTCGATATTGAATCCGCTACCGAATGTCAGGATGACCATTTCAAACCCCACCTCAGCACACTGATCAATGGCATTTTTGACGGTCTTCCAGTCTGCATAACGTACATGCATCATCAAGGGATTTTCCGTGACCCACGGTGCAATAGTCCTATACATCTTGCGTACGGCCAAACCATTTCGCTCCCGATCATAACTGTCAAATGGCAATATAAATGCCCTGAACGACTCAAATTCCCCACCCGGAGCCACGGTCTGGTTTGGCCCCACATCGGGACTCACCTCAAGTAGACACGGATTCTGCCGAGCATAGTTCACTTGTGTCAGATAATCCGGGTCCGAAACCCAGTGCACTGTGGCCTTGCTGGCACCCCCCGCTGACATACTACCAAACGCATACTCGGTCTCCACATGCATGTTGGGCAGGGGGAATTCCGTCTGTTTTTCTTCCACGGACGCGCTATATTCAACGACCGCCAGAATCTCGCTCTTGAAGCGGTCTACCACAATCGGCTTGGCCGTATTGTTCGCCACGGTAATCCACTTGCTGATCGCAGGTATCCCGTCATACATCTCGTAATGCACGGACACAAGAATGTCACCTGCCTCTTCCTCTTTTGCCGGTGCCTCGGGCTGATCGGCCGCTGCCTTGAGCAGGGCCTCATCCGTGGGGCCATAGGCCGAAAATTCGAGCACACGCAACCGTACCAGAGACCCCACAGCCGAATAATCATCTGTACCACCTTTGCGTCCCATCTTGCCGATTCTAACAGCTATTGGGCCAGAAAGTGGCTTTTCGAGCTTAACCGTTTTGCAGGTGCTCCAGTGGCTGCCGGCCTTGCCTGCTTCACAGAAAACAACATCGCCCTCAATCCTCAAACGCAACTTCCAGGGCAAGCTGGAGTCAGGCCCACTGTCTGCGGTTAACTCGTAATGCTCAGTCTTTCCATCCCACACGCCAAATTCTGTCTTGGTCGTCAATTTGGACTGTCCAGGCCGAAGATTAAACTTGATCGTTCTTTCATCCGTAACAATTGCAAGACCAGGTCCCCAGGTGGCACTCGCATCAGTACCTGGATCAATCACCGCCTCCACCACGCGGGTATTGGCAGGCACTTTCCTTTCCACAAAGACGCACGTGTTGGTCGGTGTGTAGATCTCGCCCAGTTTGCCTTCGTTTTCAAAGGAACTTCGCGCATGGGCCTTGGATTCAAAACGCGTCCAGTCATCGGAGACGGTCTTGAAATCATCAAATACCAGCCTTTTCCGACCAAACCCACTGTTGGCCGGGCTATCTACGTTCATATCTTTGGACAGACGCCTGGGCATGCGATAGTCCATGCGCAAATACACCCCTTGAGGCGGCCACACAACACCTGGATGATGATGCCTTTTCTCATTCCATGTGATGCGTTCTTTGGGCAGTCCCGCTTCATACCCGACAAACACCATGGCCGAAGGATTGGCTCTGAGCTGCCCCATCCAGGCCTCTGTCAGAAAGGCATAATTGGGTTGTCCCACCAATCCACCCACCTGATAGACCTTGCCATTAATCTCAACCTCTGCCTCTGGCTTCACACCCCGGATAATGGATTGACCGGTCACCAAATTGTCAAATCCGACGGTGGCCGCATTCGGTGTAAGACGGAAACGCCGCCGAATCAATCCGTTACTCAATACGAGTTCTTCCTTGTCGCTATCCTCTGTCAGGCTGGCCCCGTATTGTGACCCGTTCAAAAGCCAGTCCTCTTCACCGCCCATTTGCGAATCAGGTGATTGGGCCTGCACAGCTGCCAAAGCCATGGAACTCACAGCACTGAAAAAACAAACCATCAAACATAGACAGATCAACCGGTGTTTCTTTGTATGTATCATTGCAGTTCCTTAACGTGCCAGAAAGTTGTTTTCTATCAGAAAAAAGTCGATGCCCAGGGCATATTTGTTGGCCTGAGCTCTGGCATTGACATGGTGTCCTTTGAATTCAAAACGCACGACAAAGGCATTGTCAACGGGCTCGCACTCGCCCAGATCAATCGTGGGATTGGTCACGCCTTCATGATTTGAGTATAGATCCTGCGTCTGTTTCAGTATGTCATTGACATATATATCATCGCCCTCTCCCCACCATCCCTCGCGAGGGTTGAGCACGGTCCATTGATACGGGGGTTCCGGAAATGAGGCGATCTGCTCCCGATCAATCATGTCATGAAGCAACGTGGATAGGTTGATCTGTTCTGACAGAGCAACCGTAAAACTGCTTAGAATGATCGTAACCACGGCAAAACAGAAAAACCTTCCTGGTTTGATCACGATTTCCTCCATTCCATGAATCGGCCTCCAAGGGTTCCACTCCCACGGATTTTCAGCCTAGACCGAAATAAATTCTCTACCACGAACTAAATTTTAGCGAGTTTTGGGTGTGTACCCCAACTTATTGCCCCACGTACCGCGTTGCATCACATATAGATCTCGCCTGGAATCATCGTTCGTGGGCACCAGGTTGACTTCACCCTTCTTATATTCCCAGTCCTTGGCATATTCGATGGTCTCTGTGGACTTCCATTTGACGTGTCCTGCACGTCCATCTGCATACGCCACGCAGGTCCCCCCACTGTGGCGTACAGGCGGATCATCAAACCAGGCCTCCTGGGTGTAATGTACTGCAAACGCATCAGAGGTAATATACCCTTCATCAATAAAGACAAATCTATCAGCCGGCTGTTTTATATCCGTGGTTTTTTTGATGAACTTGCCACGCCACCCGGCATTCTTGACCTCAGCATGACAAATAGCATTCATTGCGAACGTGATCGAGTAGGTTCGCATCTCCCCAGGCTTGCCGCTGGGGCAGCGGTACAGCTTTTCATTTTTTACATAAGGCCAGATCGCCCCTTGCCTCAGAGCCTCCTTCTCCAATTCATCATCCCCATTGGGTATATTGTCATCTTTATACACCCAGGGTTCTTCTTTCTTGTGCTCATTCACAGGATCATACTGACCCCAGCCAGCGCCTGCATTTCCATTAACAATCTTACCATCATTCTCATCAGCGTACATGATCCAGGCCAACCCCAATTGTCGCAAGTTGCCCAGACAAGAGGCACGCTGTCCCTGTTCCTTGGCGCTCTGGAGTGCAGGCATGAGAATCCCCATTAACACAGCAATAATGGCGATAACCACCAACAATTCAATGAGTGTAAAACCGCTACGTCTTTTCACGATTTTCTCCTTTTTGACCAATCGCATCAACCCTAACTTCATGTGTGTGGACAGGAAAACAAGCCACGAAACCGAAGCCGTGTTCACCCGCCAGAGTTTTGTTTCACAAACTAACCATTATTCTAACATGTTTGAGAAGCCAAAACAAGGGTACAAAGGAGGCCGAATCCCTTACTTTTTATTATTTAACCCTGGGCAAAGACCCTGGTTTAGACAACAGAACCGGCAAATCCTCTCTTTTGGCCGTATTGCCCCGCGCCACAGCAGTGGCATATCAAACATCATGACGATATAATGCTCTTCTGAAAACTGAAAACCTTGAGCAGGCTGAAATCTGTGTTTATTCAAGAGGATTTCCTGAATCATGAAAAACATCACGCGCCGATCTTTTGTAAGAAACAGCTTTTAAGAAAAACCGTGAGGGATCATCAATGTAAAACGGTCTTTTCATCGGCCGGAACCAGGGCCACGGAGGCTTTTATGAGGTAGCTGCATTGACAACGATCAGTGGCATCAGGCATCAGGACCAGACCGCCGGCAACAATGGCATTGATCCAACACCCAGGACGCACCGGCCCATAGTTTTGTGTCGTAGAATGGCTCAACAGGTCTATATACCCCAACGTGCCTGACCGATAGAGCAATAGGTGGGTCGATCCACTCATGGGCCCGCAGCCTCCGGGTTGGCGTCCCTCAATCTTAAAATCCACATGACGTATGCCAGAGAGCAGATCAAAGGCATAAGGCTGTGCGTAGATCGTGGCATCATTGATGATTGGCCGGGATATATATCGCTCGTGGGTATCCCAGAGACGTTGCCCATCGGTGGTCCGAAATCCGGTCAACCGATCACCCTTCTCGGAGGGCAACTGAAATGAGCGTTGTGCGTACTGATAACTCATGAGCAACACCTTGCGGGTTGAATTCACGGCAAGGGTGGTCCCGTAAATATCGTCATTCTGTTCCCAGAGAATCTCTCCGGTGCCAGCATCCAAACACAACAGAGAGGATGTGAGCGGCTGTTTCGCAGGGAGACTTGTCGGGTCCTCCTCGACGCTGGGCACGAACCGATCCATGGTTTCCTTGGCCTTATCCACCAGATATAGACTGCCGTTGCCAATGGCGATGGCGTTGTGACGCAGGGAGGCCCGGGCCTCATAGACCCACAGGGTTTTGCCTGTCTTGATGTCCAGAGCAAACAGACTGCGAGACTGGGTCAACAGATCCTTCATCCTGGATAGGTTTCCAAAAAGCTGTCGCACCACATGTGTCCGGTCGGCGCGCGTGCCGTAGAGCACACCCCCACTGCAGGCAATAAATCCCCACACGCCCTCTTTGTCTGGCATGGCGTATTCGCGAATCAATTCTCCGGTCTTGATGCTGATCCGCAAACATCGGGCACCCAGACGTACAAATACGCTGTCTTCGGCAAGGCACATATTGCTTCCAGTCCCTGCGGTGCCCACAAGATGTTCCTGATCATAGGGTTCAAGAATCGCGTCCAGGTCGTAGTGCCAGAGACGTTGTCCGCTATAGGCATCAACGCCCATCAGGCCATGCATGGCTTCTACAACCATGATGCCGTTTTGGCACAGTGGCGCAGGGCCACGTCCGTGCCGACTCGGCATCTGAACCCCAAAGTCTTTGAACCAGAACATCTTCAAAGGACCTCGAGCCAAATCATCTGCCGCACAGAGGGTATTGGCTGCATCCGCATATTGGTGGGTCCATTCACCGGCATGCGCAAGTGGCTGAGCCTCGATTCGCTGGAGACTCTCAGCCTCTCCAATCAAGGCCGTACCATGATAGGGATTGAGCAACCGCTTTATTTCTCCTACGGGTACGACAAATCCGTCTTCGATCACGGATCGTCCAGAAACCACCAGTTTTGCGAAGCGTGCGGGCAGACCGGAAGCACAGAGTTCTCGCTGCAAAACAGTCACCCTGACGCCATATAAACCAGCTTGGCTCAGCTTCTGACGGGCCAAGGCCACTTGACAAGGGTCTTCATCAATCGCAATAATATGGAGGTCGCTTGCCTGGGCCAAGGCACAGGCAAATGCTCCATCCCCACATCCAAGATCCACACAATAGCCTCTCTTCACATCCCCCTCTTTAAGGATCTCACGAACCGTGCTGGCATAGCGTTCAGTATGCCGGTATGGGGACGCAGACGATAAATCTGAGGGGACAATAAGATCCTCTCTTGGATGGGATGACCCACGTTTTTTCGAACCGAAACAATAGATCGTCCCCTTATCCGTACTCACGTAAAGGGCCTGGTCGGCAATGGCCAGCCCAAGCCCCAGACCATCAAGTTTGACCGTGGTCACAATGGCCCTGGACGCCATGTCTACGGTCACGAGCTTGTGGTTGAGTGTGGTTGCGACAATCGTCTGCCCCCCCACAACCAGCGGCGGATTTGTCACCTGCGTCCCTAAGGGCCAATCCGAAGATTCATTTGGCAAGGTCGCACGTATCACGGAGCTGCCAACGGGATCAGGACAGGTGATACTCCAGGCCAAGGTATCGAAACTGAGCTTCGATACCGGCATCCCATTGGTGTCTTTTTCCTCAATCCAGAGCGATGATTTTTTGATGGCTTTGATCTCATGGCCCTGTGTGAACACCAGCATGTCCGGTAAAACGGCACAAGAAGAGACCGGTAATCCTCGGGCCAGAAAAAGTCCATCCGAGGTTTGAAAGACATCGTCTTCGACCACAAAGAGGTCTTCGTCAATCACACTCACAAAGGGACCTGCTCCCTTTCTCATGCCCCACCCAAATCCATATTTTTGAAGATGAAAATACCGGAAGTCACCCGATTTTAGATCAAACACTGCGGGCGTGGCTCGCCCGGTAGGCACCACAAGGGAATCCCCTGCCACAGCAAGATACCCCTGGATTGAAACACCGCTGCGTGCCCTGTTTCCGCCATGGGGATGCTCAAGCACCATATCGCCGGAAGAATCATTGACCCATAGAATTCTCCCTGTGACGGCCTCAATGGCATACAAATAGATGCCCTCGGATGGCCAGATACCGGCCCCGAAATAAACAACACCCTCTTTAATGACAGGGCCCCCACGTGCCGGCCATCGCGAAATCAAACGGTCATTCCCCAAAACCATGTCTTGGTTCGGCCCCCCGCGTTTCTTCCACCTCAATGCACCATCCGCCGCAGCAAGGCAATACAACACCCCGTCATCACTGACCACAAAGAGCTGGTCCTGCCAGATGGCAGGCGCAAAACGCACCGGGCTCTCCGTCACAAACCGCCACTGCTCACGACCGGTCTTGGCATTAAGTGCATAGACAGTGCCGTCAGACGAGCTCCCAAAAAAGACCAGACCGTCGGAGACCACCGGTTGAAACGTAAGATCAAATGGCATGCGCGTATCGCGTCCCGACCACGCTGCCTGGGGTGGATGGTCGGCCTTTCTGATCCAGCTTATTTTCAGACGGGCTGGCAGAGGATCAGATGTGTAGCCGCTGCGTGCTGCATCAGCACGATACGTGGGCCAATCCGAAGCTTGGAGGTTTTGAACTATCAGCAACAGCCACAACACGATTCCCAGAAGGAAAGTTTTTGTTAGAAGTATTCTCAATAGATGCACGTCAATGTCTCCATCTTTTAGCAACCTGTGAGCCCCGGCTCAGTTTATCTTGTCATTGACCCAATGCCTTGCGTGACGCTTCAAGCAGTGGATTGCTACCGTCTTCGAGGCGATCCTGTTTGATTTCCCAGAAGAAAACGCCGCGATAGTCTTGTTGGATAGCCCAGTGTGTTTTGAGCATGAGCGATTTTTCATTGTCGTAGCTGTGGACATAATCGCCTTTGGGCGATGTGAGCCAGGGATTCTTGGTTTCGTCATCCCATGAACAGATCCAGCCGTCTTTGATGAGCTGGTGAAGGTTGTGATACGCCAGTGCCTGGAATGGACGAGGCGCGTCGCGATTCACTTTATCATACGACTTGGCCGCAGCAAAACCACGGCTATACAGGGGCAGGCCAACCAGGAGTTTGTCCTTGGGAATACCCTTGCCCTCGTGCCAATAGGCCATGGCCTTCTCCGTGGACGCACCGGTGCCCTTGCTGGATTCAAAAAGGGCCGAATGATGGCCCGCCTGCTGCGACCAGGCACCATAAAAGTCATAGGTCATCACATTGATAAAGTCCATGGTCTCCAACAGGACGTCCGTGTCCAACCATTGGCTCAAGCCGGGACTCGCATTGACAGCCATGGTAAGCAGGCAATGACGATGCTTCTTCTTTCCAAGCACGTCAAGCTCACGACGAAATCGTCTGGCCAGACGATTGAAGTTCTTGGCCTCCGTAACATTGTCGGGAAACTCCCAATCCAGATCAATGCCATCATAATCGTATTCGTCTGTCATTTTCATCACAGCCGTGACAAAACGCTCGTAAGACACTTCTTTCGAGGTCAGGGCGGCAAACTCCTTGTCCATGCCCCAACCGCCAAGTGACAGGATGACCTTCACATTGGCTTGATGCGCTTCAGTGGTGAGTTTTCGACTCGGCACCGCCGTTCGCGCCACGATCTGTCCCTCTTCATCAGCCACCACAAAGGCGTGACAGATATGGGTGAACAGGGCGTAGTTGATATTGTCCGGGTGGCCACTGAGATACCCCAGAAACAAACGCCTGCTAGCCGTATCAGGCGTTGAATCAGTCTGGACTGATGTGACTTTCGCGACAGAATCATTCGATAACCCACTGCTGCAGATAAAGAGCACAAGGCTCAAGGCGATCCAGGTGACACGACGTACATTGAAATAGTCTTGATTCATGAGATCTTCACCTTTGCCAGATAGATATTGGTTTTGCCTTCGTGGGAGGAGTAGTAGCTGACCCAGAGGAGCCCATCACGATAGACCAGGCCCGCATAGCTGGTATCGCCACCTGACGGCAGAACGAGACACTCGGTAAACGCACCGGTTTGGGGGGCCAGCCAGCACAACGACGTACGTGTTTTTCTGTCGTAAAGACGCACCGCTGCGATCCAGCGTCCGTCAGGAAGCTGTATCAGATTGGGCCCACCAATTCGCCGGCCCAGGCTCTGCCATTGCCACTGGGTATAGGGAGGCGACGCGATACCCACAAGACCGTTCTCTGAATCATTTCGCAGCAGGCATACTCCCGTATGGTCCCTGGTAAACCGAAGCATGGCTTCACTGGGACGCCCTCCGGTCTTGAACTGGTCTACCAGGATTTGAAAGTCAATGCCATCATCAGATTTGTAAAGCCTTGTAAAGGAGTCCCCACCCGTGCTATAGCCCACACCGTAACACTGTGCTTGATGCCACGTGGTGCTCCACAGCCAGATATTTCGTTCTCCAATGGGGTGCCCATCAGACCAATGGGTGCCATCGGGTGACAACCAGACCAGGGATTGATGTGTCCCTTCTGATGAATTGTTAAAGGCGATCGCACCATTGAGCATTAACTGATGGTCTGGCGTGACAGTGAGCTTGGCATCACGTAAGTCCCCTTCTGGCCAGTGAAACCGGTTGACAGACTGCCACGCGTTCCCGTTGCTAGATCGAATAACTCGAATCGCCCCACTGGGTGACACACCATGTTGATCGGCCTCACGAAAGGCGCAATACCAGTGACCCCGAAACCACGCAAGACCGGTGAAGGCATTGTGTGGGGCGGCGTCCCAGATACGTGCCACAGACACAAGCGTGACGGTTTCACCGCGAGGCTCTGAGTGTTTCAAAGATCCCTGGCAACCGCAAAAACTCAGACTCATGAGCATGAAAAAGACAATACGACACCGCAGTGTCTCAATGCCGTTGAAGTAGACGTTCAGTTTATGCATGATCGTTTTCCACCCTATGTGATTTCCGGGTTGACAACGGAGTGTACCACGATACCTCCCCTGACTCAAGAGAAGAAAATGGTTGTCGCTGCGCTCCAGTTTTTAGTTTTTGGTTTTTGGTGTTAAGTGGCTGGCATCGGGGAGGTGTCTTACCTTCATACGTTCATACCTTCTTCTTCTCTCCCCCCCCCTGTCAGGCAAGTTTACCGTGCTTGAGACAGATTTGTCGGGTGGCAAAGTCTTCGGCTTCGCGGCCATGCGTAACCACCACAATGGTGCGTCCGGTTTTGTGGACGTCACTGAGATGATTCAGCACGATTCGAGCGTTTTCGGGATCGAGGTTGCCAGTGGGTTCGTCAGCCAGAATCAGCGGTGGATCATTCAACAGGGCCCGGGCAATGGCAGTACGTTGTTTTTCGCCAGTGCTGAGCTGTTCGGGTCGATGCGTTGACCGAGATGACAGCCCCAATTCATCGAGCAGCTTTCTGACACAGACTCGTGTGGGTCCGTCTTGTTTGATGGCGGCCAACATAACATTCTCAAATACGGAAAGGTACGGGACCAGGTGAAACATCTGGAACACAAAGCCAATGTGACCCGCTCGGAAACGGTTGCGTTGACCTGCTGAGAGTGCATACACGTCCTGGCCGCAGACCATGACCTGGCCGGCTGTTGGCTGGAGCATGGTGCCAATGGTCATCAACAGCGTGGTTTTACCGCTGCCACTGGGGCCTTCAATAGTGACAAACTCACCTTCTGCAATGTCAAGTGTAAGGTTGTCAACGGCCTTGATGGTTGTTGATGCCTTCTTGTATGCACCTGTTAGATTCTTGATTTTGATCATGCTTGTGTTTCCATTTTATGCGAGGGTGCATTCATGCCTTTCTGCTCAATCGTTCTTGAGCGTTTTGGCCGGGTCCATTGAAATTGCGATCATGACCGGTAAAAAAGCCGAAACGATTGAAAAAGCCACGGCAGCGACTCCTGCCTTTTTGAATAGATCATAGTTGGGCTTGATCGCATGGGCTGTGATGGGGAAGACATCGGGTCCCACGTGGGCCGCGAGTGCCGTACCTGCATAAAAACCCACAGTGGCAGCGACCATGCCTATAAGAACAAACTTACCCAGTAGCAAGGTCGAAATCCTGACCGTGCCATATCCCAAGGCCCGCATAATACCGATTTCATGGCGACGGTGACGCACATTCAACAACGTAAGAATCGCCAGACAAAGACCCAGGACAAGACAAAGCGTGGGAATGACAAAGGCCGCATATTTCTGGATCATGGCGCGTTGTTTCTGTCGAACATCCGCAATACCCCGAGAAAGTAAGACCTCGGCATCGGGCAATATTGTGGCCAGTTCCTTGCGAGCCAGCTGTTCAAGGTTCAAGGATTGATCTCCGCCAGAACCTTCCACAAAACAGAGGCATTCCAAGGCTTTGATTTCATTGATCTTTTGAGGCAGATTAAGGATGGTCTGGGCATCATGGAGATGCATGAAAATGCGGATATTGTCACGATCGTCATTGGGGGATTTGGCCAGTGCGGTCTCAACAATTAATGACCGCCCTGCGATGTCCAGGGTATCGCCCTTCTTCAGATTGTTTTGCTTGGCAATCAGATGGCCCACGTAGGCATGGCCCGGGATGATCGAATAGGTGGTAGGCATGTCCTTCTTCTTACCGTTTTTGGGGTACTGCTCAGGGAGCACACCCGTCATTATGACTTTGCTACCTTGCCAATCGATCTTGCGTTGGAGCGTCGCAGTGAGATGCGTATACACCAAACTTGAGCTGTTGACAAAATTGGCGAGATACGCCTCAGGCATCACCTTATCAGAAAAACCCTGGTCATAGAAAAAGTCCATGGCGGTGTGTTTGGGAATAACACGAAGATTCTGGCCCAAATCAAGCATGATCTTTTTGGTCTCAAGATCGGAAGCAAGTGTGGTGGCAAAAAATGCGACAAACAAGGCCACGCCTGCAGTGACGGCCATCAGAGACAGCAAGAAGTTGTATTTGCTGTAAATGATTTCTTTTAAGATCAGTTTTAAGATAATCATATCGTCACCCGTCTTGTTGGGACCGCTCGTCGTGCCCTGCTATGGTTTTCGTTTCCGGACAATGATTAACCCTGCCAGAATGATGGCACCCGCCATGACGAAGAGACTGACCAGTGGCCATTGATTGGAGGGAGTAATCGGCTCGGCCATGGGTTCGGAGCATTTTTGAGGCAGTTCCTTTTTGACGACAGCCACTTTGGAGACGTCGTGGGTTTCATTGGAGTCTAACTGAGACAGAGGTGGATCCTCAATCACAAATTCCTGATAGCCAAAGGTGACATCAGGGGTCTGTAAATGACCCGTTGCTACGAAACCCTGGGCCGTGATGATCTGGCTGATTTCCATCTTGACCTCTGGGTGCTCTGGATCAAAACCCAGGGTCTGTGTCATGGCCTCATACATGGATCGGGACCAGTGATGAGCCAACATGGGTGAATGGAGCAAGCGTCGATCAAGATCACATTCACAATCCGCCCCAATCACACCAAGATAGGCATTCAGGCTTTCTTCGGTCACGTCGTCGCCCGTGAGCACAGGCCCCATGGTTCGCAAGCGGCCATACAAGATTGCCACGGTCGGTGTCTCATGTTGAGTGACACCCAGTTCCCATTGAAGCAGACTGTCTTGTTGGATGTCCTCAACCGTGAGTTTAACCATCACAGGAGGAGAATCAATTTTCTTGGGCATGAAAGTCATCTGTTGCTGAATATGCAGCAATGACACTTCAATAGACAAGGCAGCTTGCTGATTTTTTTGTGCGTTTTCGGATTCTATTAATAGAACCGCAGCGAAGTGTTTGGACAGCTGTTTGAGCATGTTTGTTTTGAATTGTGAGTGGACCAGCTGTGTGGCAAGCTCTGTCAGAGTTTGTGCGACCGTTTTATCAGGCACGTTCAGTGGCCGCATGAGTGATCGCCCATTGGGAGAAACCAAAACAGCGGCGGGAAGTTGTTCTGGCGTGGCTATCGTCTGAATGTGCGACCCCGGCGAAACAAGTTCCGCAACCACATTAGTTTCGTCCAGGGTCTCGGCTAATAAGGATCGGTATTGAGAACGAAGGTCTGCATTATCCTCTGCAAGAAAGACATAAAGCCTGTACGTGCTCAGCTTGAGGTCCACAAAACCAATATCGCGAACATTGTATTGACAGGCAAAAACCGAAGATGACAGCAAAAGCCCAATCACCATTATTTTAAACCGTGGATTCATACCTTATTTGTTTTCAAAACAAAAGATGCTGCCCGTGTCGGTACTGACCAGTAGTTTCTTATTGGCAATCGCCAGACCATATACTTTTCCATCAACCTCGGCTTGCCATACCAGACTACCATCAGCAACACTGAACGCGAAGACACTGTTTTCGCCGCCCGCATAGAGCATATCGCCTGCACAGATGAGCGTGTTCAGCACACCCACGTTCTTTTTCCACATGAAACATGTCTGAGCCCTGACAGTGAACTCTTTGTTCTTTCTCGTAAGATCAAGTTTTGTCTGATTCAGAACACGAGTTTCAACATTCGTTTGATCCTTGAGTTTCTTGAGTCTGGCGTTGATTCCACCCAGTTCTTTGTTATTGGCTGCTATCTGGGTTTGCAGGGCCATGTAGTTGGCACGGTCCAGAGCAATCAATTCCTGGTAGTTGCAGAACCAGGCCTTGCCCCCCTTGACGACCATGCAGGTTGCCGTGGGAAACGTCGCAATGTGGTCACGGTTGTCCGTGTTGAAGCTACGCAATTCACCACCGGAACTGTGGTTTTGCCCCACACCATGGACCAGTTTATTCTCCGGCGTGAGCAAGGCAAAGGTGCCCCCCTGCCCGGACTTACCAAACACACCCATCAGTGTGCCATCGGTCAAATCGCACACCACAGGTCGCTGACGCCCCTGAGGCATATAGAGACGAGTCGGCGAAGCAAGCATCGCAGCCTGGGCAGTGAGAGCTCTGTGCTCGGTCTTGTAAATAACGGTGGCATCCTCTGCATTGACAGCACAAATATAGCTGGGGGCCCAAGGCAGGAGTGACAATGTGAAATACGCCTTGTCATCCTGGATAAGCACACCAGAACGGCATGGCCATTGACTGATGAGTTTGCCATTAAAGGCAATCAGTTTGTTGTTGTCTACTGCTCGATAGGTCCAGATCAGAGAGGCCGTGTGGGCGTCAACACAATACACCGCCCCGTCATCAGAGCCAAAATACGTTTTGCCCCTGTGCAAAGTGGGTGGAATACGGACGGGGCCCTCCGTGCGAAACTGCCAAAGGTGCTCCCCTGTGTCACCATCAAGACAATGGACTGAATCGTCCACAGAAGAGCCAAAGTAGACCTTGTTGTGGGCAAACGTCACATAAAAAGCGGGGTCAAAGTCACGCATGGAACGCTGATCGGCCAATTCGGCATAGGCGTCCCATTTGGCAGGACCGGCCCAGGCCCGTTGCGGTGGCGTGGGTGATACGTATTGCCAGGTCTGGCTCAAGGGCAGCGTCAAGACTGCGTCTGTGGTACCACTGCGTTGATTGTCGTGACGATACGTAGGCCAATCCTGTGCCAGGGTCGGCACAGTCAGGCAGGCGATGATGAGTAAAATGTATTTTTTCATGTTTTGACGTTCCACTCTTCTTGGAGCCAGAGACATTGACATGTTGTCCATATCATATTAATTACGCGTCGGGATGAAGCCAAGTGACGTTTCAAACCAGCGACCGCAGGAACAGCCGCCCCCGCCTTCCGGTGCCAGCAGCATCCCATTGGCAAACATCACAGACAGCCAGCAACTGGGTCTCAGGTTTGCCCAGGTGGACACTTGATTGGTTTTCACATCCCACAGGGCAGTACAACGGGCAGTGCCGCGATAGATAAACAGCTCGTCCGCTGCGGCATAGGTTGCGCAGCCTTCGTGGCGGCCCATCTTATCAGTGATGCGTTCGCCTGTGCTGAGGTTGTAACCACAAGGCTCTAGATACACGGCGTCACCCGCAATCACGTGATGCTGCATATGGCCACTGTGGTTGTTCGAGAGCCACTTGTGTGACTGGTGCCAGATCTCCTTGCCAGTGGTTGCCTCGTACGCATAAAGATGGTAGCGATTGTCGGTAGAAGATGAGACCACGATCTTGCCCTTGCCATACGACATAAAAAACACCACCGTGCCATCGGTCGTATCAATCGAATTCTCCCAGATCATTTTGCCGGTAGCCGCATCGAGTGCCACCATATATTGATTCTGCCAAAGTTCCGGCGATTCAATGCGTCCGGTGTTCGCCTGATTGATTCTGGGATCACGGCATTCAATAAAGTAGACGCACTTGTTGGCGATGGTAATGGTCGTGTTGATGATAGAGCCCCTGGCGTATGACCAGATCTTGTCTCCTGTCTTCTGATCGCAGGCAAAGAAATCGTCACTCACCACCTTGCCAGTGCCCGGGCCAGTGGGCTTGTCATACCACATGCTCCCGCCCCAGAAGGCTTTATAGGTAGAGCCTTTTTTGACACTCGAACCAAACAGTCGGTTCTGATAAAAGCCAAGATAGCCCCAGTGATGTGTCTTCTGCTTCAGGGCATCAGGAATCAAGAAACTGTTTTGGACCTGCCCCTCATATTGGGAGACCGTGAGGCATTTGCCCCCGGCTTCGATAAACAGCGTGTTCTCATTGGCGCACCAGTTTGAGGCATCACGCGGAATATTGACACGTCGCATGGTGGGCAGCTCCAGCGACCAGAGCACAGACCCATTAAAGCTGTCCAGTGCGATAATACGATTCATACCCTGGTGGAAAAGCCGACCGTTCACGGCCAGGGGCGCAGGCATCCGCGGATTCCGATCGAGGCCAAAATCGGCACCAGGATACCCCAGCCAGGCCACCTGCAAGTCTGACGTGCTTGAAACATTTTCAAATTGGGTGCCGCTGTTGGCACTGTTGGACGCATCGCCATATTGATGGGTCCACGCGCCGCCGTTCTGCAAGGGAGGACACTGGTATGTTTTTGTGATATGGCCCTGGCCATTGATTTGAATAAAACAGCCATGATGGGGTACAAGGACACGTTGTATCTCTTTTGTAATGCCAACTGCCTGCCCCGGCTTAGACGTCATTTCGGAGACAACAAGATTGGCGAAGTATTCGTTTAATGGCAGAGAATCAAGTGACTCTACTTTTCGAACGGTAATACGTGAGCCGTAGATATTGGCGGCGATTAGAGTGTGGGAGATACGATCTACGCGATCTTGATTGTCATCCAGGCAGATCAGTCGCAACTCGGATTGCTTTGCGATCTGATAGGCCAACTGACCTGACCGCGAACCCAGCAGGACACAATACCCTTTGGTCACCTGGGTCTGGCTGAGAATGTCCTGGGCGATCTTGGCGTAATCAAGATCAGGCGAACCTTGCCAGCTAAGACGTACATCCGGCATGGGGGCCACACAATAGTTCATAGCAGTTTCGAGTTCGAACGTATCCGAGACAGCCCCCTCTTCTGTTCGAAAACGATATTGATACACAGTGCGAGCCTTGAGGCCCTCAATCGCCTGTACCGTAGGGAAACTCACCGGCGCAAACTCATAGTCAGTTTGAAATTTGCCCTTGGGACCAAAATCAAGGAACAACTTGCGTGGGGCATCCAACTGCCAGGCAATTCGGGCTTGACTGGGCGACGTAAACTGACAGGTGGGTTCCACTTTAAATGTCACAGGCTCGAACAACGCCTTGGGGCGATCGTTATAGGTGCCTGCAATCTGAGAGGCTGTTAGAACCTTGTGGTACACATTGATGCGGTGCAACTGACCCTTCATACGAAAATGCTCATCCTTGTCACGGTACGCACCAATGGCATAAAAAGCCGACTCAGGATAGTCGATATCACCCTTCTGATCGGTCGACGTGGTGTCCAGTTTCCCATCAATGTACAGCTTCATGGTAGTGCCATCATACGTTCCCACCACATAATGCCAATTGTCTTTCTTAAAAGGTTTTTGGCTGTTGAGATAGGTGATACGATCATTCGATTTGGAGTTCAGCACGAAATTGAATTGGGTGGCATTGTAGCCCAGAAGCCACCCCTTTTCGTACGCCCCATTGTCCTGCATGTAGCCAATGATTCCGCCATACTGTGTGCCCTGCTCCAAAAGAACCCAGGCCTCCACAGTCATGGCCTTGGAAGGTAGATCAGAGGGGCCAATATCCTTCACCAAGGCCTCAGTGTCAGTGCCATCAAACACCATGGCCTTGATGGGATCATCAATGAATTGTAGGGAGCCCGAAATCTCGATGTCGTGATTGCCAAGTCCATTCTTGATGAACACCTTGTCAAAATCCCAGCGATCCATGGGATCTTCCTGGGCCTGGAGCCCCGTCAAAGCTGAAAGCACCACAACACAGCACAAAAAAACAGTCTTCATACAAACCACCTAACTCAGCCGTCAGCAATCAGCTTTCAGCCTAAAACCTGGCACCTAAAACCCCAACTTTCGGTTGCTTAACACTTAAAACGTAAAACTTTAGCGAAGCACCCTTTAAAACCACATCGTTCAGTTCCCAAGTATACAGTGAGACCTGAGTCGACACAAATTGTTTATTTTTGTCTAGCTCTCAAAAGTGCACATGAACTTGATAAGGGCCAACGGTTGTTTCATCTCGCACCAGTTCAAACCACAAATCAACGTTACCGCGAGGCAGGACAACATTCTCGATTAATAATTCATTGTCGGTGATGTTGACTGTGCGAATGAGGTCATCTCCATTCATGATGCGAATGATCTTGGGATGCGATTCGTTCTTTGCCAGATAGAACTGTAGCGAAACGTTTAGGGACTTACTGAGAGTAAGCAGCCATTTTCCATTGGACCCACCCGCCCAGGGACGTCCCTGGAAGTGGCGCCAGTCCTGTCGGGTCAGAACCACGGGATTTTCATCCTGGCGCCCCACCTCAATTCTGGGGGGTGCATAGTTGTCGGGCCGGGTCGTGCTCACGTCAGAAAACCACCTCTGATAGTCAGCCAACATGGACTGCAGCCGTTCCGGTTCCGACGCAGCCAAATCCTGACGCTCACCCGGGTCGGCCCTGTAATCGTAGAGTTCCAGGGGCACATTGCCGGGATTTGTCTCACGCCCAAACCCGCTGGGGCGCAGCAACTTGTACTGGGGGCCAACCACGGCAAAGTGATGTTCAGACTCAGGCTTGTCACCCCGGTGAGTTTGAATGTATAAACTACGATCCGGGGCCACCTGCTGGCCGTAGAGAATGGCAGGCAGGACATTGACACCGTCAAACGGCAAATCGCCCTGCTTGTTTATGTCGCAGGCCGCCAGCAAGGTGGGTGCGATATCGTAATGGGCTGCCAGTTGTGACCGTGTAACACCTGTCTTGATCACATCGGGCCAGTGGAACAGCAACGGCGTATGGATTCCCCCGGTATGGACATGCGATTTCATGCCCCGGTAAGGGCCCACATAACGAAGGCTATTGGGACCGTTGTCCGTCAGGAAGATCACAATCGTATTGTCATACAATCCCTTATCCTTTAGAAAGGCAAAGAGGGATCCCATGTTGTCGTCAACATTGGTAATCATCGCACCGATACGGCGGAGATTGTCGTGCAGTTTATCATTCAGAGGCTGCACGCTGTAGGGGGCGAAATCAACCTGCTTGTACGCCTGGTATAGATCCTCTGGTACATCATGAAAGGGACCGTGCGGGGCATTGGTCGTGATGACGCTCAGGAAAGGTTTGTTCTTCGCCTTCTGTTCCGCCATAAACTGCATCGCGTGATTGAAGTAGATATCGGTGCAGTAGCCGGTAAAGGCCGTTTCTTGCCCGTTGTGGATCAGTGTGGGATCGGTATATTTCCCCTCAGCCCCAATCACATCGGAAGGCTGGCCAATACCGCCACCACGATGCACCAGCACTTCATCGAATCCCTGGTCCTGGGGACGCATGGGGGCATTGTCGCCCAGATGCCACTTGCCAAAAATACCGGTCGCATATCCCCCCGCTGAAAAATGTTCGGCCAAAGTGACCTCAGCCGTATCCATCATGGCCCGACCGATGTACGTATCGATGCAACGCGTACGATAATTATAACGTCCCGTCATCAACGACGCACGTGTCGGAGCACATACCGGACTCACCCAGAAATTGGTCATATGCACCGAACGCGATGCCATCTTGTCGAGATGGGGCGTTCGAATAATGGGATTACCCATAAACCCAAAATCGCCCACACCCTGGTCATCGGTCATGACAATCACCACGTTCGGCCGAGCCTGATGCTCTTTGACCGAAAGCAAGGAACAGCCTGACAGGATAGAAACAGACAGGACTACCAAACTCAATCTTCTCAGCATAATGGATTCCTTCCAACAGACCAGACTATCCAGAAAACATGCCTTGTTCTCTGGAAGACTGCAAACTTGTCAAAACTAAATGCCTTGTGAAAAATACGGCATAGCGACCACGTATGAATTCTATCCCGATATCCGGGAGTAAGCAACTTGAAAATCCTCGAGAGGAAGTCTATGAGACTTTCTTATAGAAAGCACTGACTCTGACACGCAGGTACGATGAGGTAAACAGATTTGTAGGTAAAGCCGAGGTCGATTTGATTCGAAAATAGGGTCACCCATAGAGGTGCGATCTATTGATGAAGGCAGAAAGACCCTCATATTTGAATGGAGATATGATGAGACTATTCAGGAACCAGCACGAGCCTACACAGATTCCAGGGGACCTCTGACGTTGTTTATCATTCATGGCTTTTATGGTAATAAATTACAAAACCTCGTTTTTTTTTTGGGCTGGTCCACAGGCACTCTCTCCATGGCAAGTCTCACATAAGATCAATGCAAATAGAAATATGTTGCGTATAAAAGCTGCTTCGTATAAATTCGGTGAATGTTGGAAAAAAGTATGGCTAATGCAGACTATCAATTAGACAAGGGAAAATTGAAGCTGGCCATCCAAGGACGATTGGATGCAGACTCTGTGAGCCAAATCTGGTCTGATTCCATTAAAACGCTATCTGATATCAAACCTTCTCTTTTAGAGGTAGACGCTACGTGCATTGAGTATTGTGACGGTGCTGGAGCCGCGTTTCTCTTACAGTTGAAGCAGAGACAAGAAAATAAGAATCGACAATTCTTGATTAAGGGTTTGAAAGAAGAGTTTGCCCAACTCATTGAAATATTTGATCCGGGTCAAATAAGGGAGGACTTGCCGGAACATTCTTCGCTTACAAGAATAATGAAAAATACAGGCATAGGCTGCTGTCACGCCTGGAGCGTTTTTAAAGCACAAATCACTTTTTTGGGCGAATTAGTTATAAAGTTTCCCGCAACAGTTTTAACGCCTGGGACACTTCGCTGGGGGGACACTTTTTTGATTGCCCAGAAGAGCGGAGCGGAGGCTGTTGGCATTACCTGCATGCTTGGTTTCTTGATTGGTTTGATTCTTGCCTTTCAATCAGCCGTGGCAATGAAACAATTCGGTGCCCAAATCTACGTAGCCGATCTTGTTGTCCTTTCCCTTTTCAGAGAACTTGGCCCATTGATTACGGCTATTATCTTTGCCAGTCGAAGCGGATCGGCCTACGCTGCGGAAGTTGGGACGATGAAAGTGAACGAAGAAATTGATGCCTTGGTGACGATGGGGATTGACCCGGTAACGTTCTTAGCCGTACCGCGTATGCTTTCCGGCTTGGTTGTGATGCCGCTTCTGACTATGTTCAATCACCTGTTTGGTTTAATGGGCTCAGCATTGGTGATGCTGGCAATGGGTTTTCCTCTCGTAACGTATCTGACTAGAATCCGGGAAGCGGCAAGCTTGGGGGACCTAGCCGGAGGTATGGTTAAAACACTGGTTTTTGGTTTGATGATTTCGGGTATAGGCTGTTTGAAAGGATTGCAGACCGGTACAGGCGCAAGTGCGGTTGGAGATTCAGCAACCAAGGCGGTTGTCAGCAGCATTATTGCCGTTGTTGTTGTGGATGGGATATTCGCTGTAATATATTATTATGTCGGGGTTTAAAAATGGTAATGCTAGATTCTGAGGTGATAATTCGAGTTGAGAATCTCACTGCCGGTTATGACGATGTTGTGATTGTGAAGGACATAAATTTTGAGGTCCGGACCGGTGAAGTGTTTGTTATTCTAGGCGGTTCGGGATGTGGCAAGAGCACCCTTTTGAAGCACATGATTGGTCTTTTGTCGCCTGTTTCGGGGAAAGTTGTGATCGAAGGCAATGATATAGTGTCAGCTCGGGGACAGAAGAGGAAAAATATTCTGCGAAGAATAGGCGTCATGTACCAAAATGGCGCTCTTTTCGGGTCGATGAATATAATGGAGAACATATGTTTAGGCCTCGAAGAGTTCACAAATCTGCCGAAGGATGCCATGGAATTTGTAGCACGAATACGGCTCAAGGTGGTTGGTCTGGAGGGCTGTGAATTCAAGATGCCTTCGGAACTCAGCGGTGGAATGAGAAAAAGAGCGGCCATAGCGCGTGCCATGGCTCTGGATCCCAAGGTATTATTTCTCGATGAACCCTCTGCAGGACTTGACCCTATTATCTCATCACAACTGGACGATTTAATCATTGAACTGTCCAGAAGCCTAGGTATTACGTTCATCCTAGTTACACATGAGTTGCCGAGTATCTACAAGGTGGCTGACAGGGCGATCATGCTTGATAAAACCACCAAAACCATAGTCGCGACAGGGACACCTGATTATCTGCGCGACAAGAGTGATAATTCATGGGTAAGGCAATTTTTTAACAGGGCGTCATAACTTCATTTGGTGTTTTATGTCCAATCCTATGGGCAACCTGATGCGCCTATAAACGGGAAAGAATAATGAGTCAAAAAGCGAATTATTTCAAAATAGGCTTGTTTTTTACTCTATCTATAGTGTTAATCGTGACCGCCATTATTGTCTGGGGCGCGGAGCTTCTTACTAAGGACAAGATTTACATTGAAACGTATTTTAACCGCCCAGTAACCGGACTGAACGTCGGGTCATCGCTTGAAATAATGGGAGTCAAGATAGGACAAGTTGAAGACGTTGGTTTTGTTTCCGCTGTTTATGATATATCCTCTGACCCGACTATAGTGTCAAGATGCGAATGTTACGTACGGGTTTTGTGTTCTTTGAGCGCAAAAGGAGCCAAAGAAAGAGCAGGTGATATTACAGCTGAACAGATGGCAGCACGCGTAAGCAATTTGATGCAGAAGGGCTTAAGACTGAGACTTGGCTCAAATATACTTACCGAGCAAGCCCATTTGGAAGGGGTATTTGTTGATCCAAATCAATTTCCCGTCTTGGATATCACCTGGACCCCCAAACATATGTATATCGCCTCGGTCCCGGATGAACTTTCCATTTTAAAGAATTCTGCAACTCAAATCATGGGCAAGCTAGATAAAATTGAATTCCAGAAGATTATGGACAACCTGAATCAGCTACTCGTTACGGCAATGGGAACGCTAAAAGATGCAAATGTTCCGGGCGTGACTGATGAAATGAAGGGCCTTTTCACAGAACTTCGTGGGACAAATCATCGAGTAAAAGAGTTAGTACAGGAAGCAAATGTTCCCGGTCTGACGGATGAAATGCAACGCCTTTTTGTCGAACTTCGTGAGACAAACCGGCAAATACTCAGATTGCTAACACCCCCAAGCCTAAATCCGAGGGCCCAAAGCGTCAATCTCCCACAAATTATGCTTAGGCTTGACCGTATTCTTGAAAGATTTGACAGGGAAACCTCAAATAAGAAGGTTGATATAGATAAATTTGTCCGAAACATGAGAGTGATTTCGGATGATTTAAGGGAATTGACAGCCATGCTTAAAAAGAATCCCTCCGAACTAATATTCAGTCAACCACCCCCAAAATCGGAAATGATAAAATGAGCAGCAATGTAATTATATTGCATAGTTTACTGATTGTATCAATGTCTTTGTCTGGATGTGGGCTAAGAAAAACAGCCTACAATCAACGACATTTTGTCCTCGAACTCTCTCGAAACCGTGCGCAGCAGAAAACCAGCAATCACGTAATTCTTGATGTCCAGAGTTTTGGCATTGACACAACCTTTAGCACTAAGAATCTTGTGTATCGAAAGGACGCATCAGAATATGAGACAGACTTTTATAACCAGTTCCTGGTCAGGCCCGAGGACATGATAACGGAAACAACTCGCGCCTGGCTTTCAGAATCTGGACTCTTTAAGTGGGTACTGGAACCGGGTAGTTACACGGATGCAACTCACATGTTAGAAGGGAATATTATCGTCTTGTATGCTGATTTTCGAGATGAATCGTCGCCCAAGGCAACGATAAAAATACGTTTCTTCTTAGTTGAATCGTTAGAGAAGTTGATTGTTCTCGGAAAGACTTATGAGAGGGTGTCCGAGATTGGTGACATGACGGCTGAATCTCTGATCGATGCATATGAGAATTGCCTGGCGAATATATTGTCAGACTTAGAAGACGATTTAGAGGAGTTACTCTGGTCCAAAAACAAGCGAACCCTGGACGTCCATAACTAGTTGTCACCTGGCCGTATCCCGGCACTGAATAACACTCTTCCAAAGCCAAAACCTCCCCGAAGCCAGCGACCAAACCAGCCACGATGAGCGAACAATTCAACCACAAACTACCTGCTAATTTTTATCTGAGCGACTGCGATTGCTTCATTGGGACAGTCCCAAACGCAGGCGTCGCAGCCGGTACAGGCATCTGTGTTGATAACCGCTTGTTCATTAACCTTAATAGCATTCGCCGGACAAACATCAATACAAACACCACAACCAGTACATTTTCCAGAATCAACAACCACAACAGCCCTGTAACCGCTTTTAAGCTGAGTCATTCGTTGATCCAACTGCGGTTTCGGCTGCTTAGTTTTTTTCGCTCTGGCATTCTCTGTGAGACCTGCTACTGAACCGGGCGAAGGCATACCCATCGAAGTTGCCATCCCCATGCTACGATCGATATTCATAACATATCCTTTCTATCTTCCGGTTGCTTCCAAAATTGGTTTTTGAGTCTCTCACAAATGAGTCATGCAAACTCGCTAGCGAGGCATGGTCCGCAGGCTCCATCTCCATTGCGAGGCTCGCATAGCGTCAAGGCCAAAAGCAAGGCCATTGAAAAGAGTACGAGCCCCAATGCCAATAACCAAAAATATCCCATTGTGTCAGCAATCAAGCCACCGAGCAAAGGCATAAAATAAAGCGGCAGAAGCATGGTATCTTTGATGGCTACCAGAAGCAACCGTGTTTCAGCAGGCCCGATTTCCAATATGTACCCATTGTAACCAAGCATAAGAGCACTGGAAGCAAAACCTGTCACAAAGAAGGCCAGCGAAAAGAAGACCACATTCTGTGCAAAGATGCTTATCACAAGCGATGTAATGGCTGTTATTATGCCTGCATGGATAAGGATTCTGGTGCCAATTTTGTTTCCGAGGGGCATCCACAGCAGGTTGCTCAACATGGCTCCCAGTTTCATGCAGACTATGAAAACCCCCACCCATTTCAACGAAATATGCCGACTTTGTGTGGCATAAAGCGTCATAAAAGGCATAAAGAAGGCAAGCTTGGAGGTCAAAATCTCAATGATAATCAGCTTCTTTATCACAGGGTAGGTTTTAACAACTCTTAAGCATTCATGCCAGAGTGATGGCATAGCCTCTGTGGATTTGCCCGGGGGATCACTTGGAAACTTGAACATGGACATCGCTGTATACGCAATGATCAGTATCACAAAGGAAAACAGGAAGAGAACACCAAAGTTTTTCGGCCAAAGCATTTTGTCACTTCCAAGTACAAGTTTAACAAGAAAACCTGCGATCATGGCCATAAAACCACCAAAAAACAGCCGCCATCCAAAAAAACTACTTCTCTTTCCTGGCAGAATTGTTTCACTTATGATTCGGTTGAAAGGAAGCACGGCAATGCCGCCAGCAAAGGAATATAAACTGACCAGTATGACCGAGGCCCAGAGAAGTGAAAGACTTTGTTCGGAACTGGTAAGAGCCAGAAAGCCTAGCAGCCCCCATACACCACAACGGACCCAGATTCCCGCGAGCATGAGTGGTTTTGCGGCGTCCGGACGCCGTCGCAACAGGCGAGATATCGGCAGTTGCGGCAATACTGCAGCAGCCTGCATTAATCCCACTATAAGACCTATGATTAACTTTGACGATGTAAAACCCGCTAGAAAAAGAGGCAGCAATGCAAAGGGTTCAGCAAAAGTGTAGGCCATTTCAAAAAATGTACCGTGAACGATGCCAGCCAGCATGTTTCTTTGTTGATATGGATGAGCTTTTATTTCATGAGTATCTTGCATAAAAACCATCGTATAAGAGTCGCCCCAATTGACACCCATAGAAGCGATTAGATCTTCTTTCGCGAAGAATGTGTTTCCACTGAATTGACAGCACCTACAAGTTCGTTGATCTTCTCCTGAAACACACGCAACAGACGCACCTGCAAGGCCGGCGATACATCCCCGATCTCGTCCAGAAAAAGAGGTCCACCCCTTGCCAAATCGAAACGACCAGCTTTGTCCTTTTTGGCGTCAGTAAAGGCCCCGGCCACGTATCCGAACAACTCTGACTCCAGCAGAGTGTCGGGTAATGCCCCACAATTGATTGCCACAAAGGGTCCCCCTTTGCGTTGGCTCAAGTTATGAATGGCTCGAGCCATGAGTTCCTTGCCTGTACCGGTCGGAAACAATAGAGACAGGGTAGCAGGGTTCACGAGATACGCAAATTTAAACGCTGTTGTGCAATGTCCACCATGTTGGCACTGATATTCCAGGGCCAACACCTGTCCCTTGGGCCCCACCTTTTTTGCCAGGATCTCCGTGAGCCGTCCGGTTCCGCATCCTGGTTCAAGAATGTTTTTTTTCTCAAGAGAACCGGTCATTAAAGACAACTCGTTTAGTCTCTCTTTCTCTTGAACCGTATAGTCGTCACCCGCCCATGAGGCGGTGACCTGTGTGTCAAAAAACTCAGCTTTTTGTTTGTACATGTCCTTCCTTCTCATTTCAGCCAAGCCGGTATCCGGCCCAGAGTGCCCTGGTTTCGTGCCAATTTGCGGTACACTGGCTTTCCAACCAGATACGTATAGATTTCATCCGCCTTGACCTCGGGGACTATATCTGAAAATTGTTCGGGATAGAGAATCTTTCCTGCGGTATAGGCATTTGCAATCACTGTACCGATATTGGTAATATACCAATTGTGGGCGTGAAGAGTATAGACCTTCTTTTGCTGAAAAGCCTTCAAACCCAGGTAAAATGTTTTTTTCTGGGCAAAGTCCTGTCGTATCCATTCAATGCCGCCTCCATCCACAAAGATGACCTCGGGATTGATCGTTAGGATTGTCTCCTTGTCTAAAAACAGATGGCCTGTCTTACCCCTGTTCGCAGCGGCATTTTTTGCCTCGATCCAATTTAAAGGCATGTACGATGTTTCCGTACTGCCCAGTCCCTGTGTCCCCTTAAATCCTATTCCTCCTATATAGGCAGTCGGTTTTTCTTTTTCAGAGACATCCTTCACACGAGCTGAAAGAGCCTTCTTTTCATTTTCGATAAAGGTAATCACTGCTTCGGCTCGATCGTCTTTACCAAGAATCTTGCCAGCGATGCGTAGCGAATCGTAGAGTGTCTCATCAAACGATCCAAAAGGACCGTAGGATAAAACCACCACGGGAATTCCAAGCTTGTGTTGCAAATCATCCGCCTTGTCCCGGGCCATGTAGGAGATAAAAATCAAGTCGGGCCCAACAGACAGAAGCTTTTCCAAAGCCGGTTCCTGGTTAATGGCATGAACACCTCCAGGTCCTATGGAGGGCAAGGCTCCCAATTCGCTACAGGCGATCCAATAGGGCCTGCTGGTTGGGAAACGGGTTTCAATGTCTTCAATTCCAACAATGTGACCCTGGGCCTGTAAATAGACAATGAGTCTTAATGTGCCAGGAGCAAGACAAACGACCCGAGACGGGATGGCCGCAAGACTAATCTGTCGGCCAGTCAAATCCTTCACTTCAATGGTGTTTGCCCCACTTCTTTCAGCCGAAATCATTCCCAACAAAATCGCTACCCAAATAATCATCATACTAGGTTTTCGCATGTAACGTCTCCTTGTCAGATTCCATGGGAATAATCACTGTGTGCCCCGCAATATGCCTCATCAGCACGTTTACGTCATAAACCGCTTTAATCATCTCACAGGTGACTTCAGCTCTAGGCAGACAAGCATACACAGCCCCTTGATCAAGGAATAGAAAATAATCCGCAAATCGAAAGGCGAGATTAATATCATGGACAGACACCACCGCTGAAAGCCCTTGTTGCCTTACCGCATGGGACAATAGATTTACAATTTCAAGCTGATTTTTAAAATCCAGGTTGCTCGTAGGTTCATCCATGAGCAACACTTTGGGATCTTGAGCCAGGGCTCGGGCAATCGTGACCTTCTGTAATTCCCCCCCACTGAGCTGATGCACCGGACGCAGGGCCAGATGCTTCAGTTCCAAAGTATTCAATATCTCCTCAACTCGTTGAAAATCACCGGATGCAGGAGCCCACTGGATATAGGGTTTGCGACCCAAAAGAACCGCATCAAAAACTGTCAAAGTCGAATAATCGCTGGTCTGAGGCACATACCCGAAATAACGGGCGACCTGACGACGATCCAGGTTTAAGATGTCATTGTCCGCTAAATAAACCGTACCAGCCTTAGGACAAAGAATCCGATTGAGACATTTCAGCAGTGTTGACTTACCGGCCCCGTTTCTTCCCAATACACCCAAAACACACCCCCCGGGCAAGTCGAAACTGACACCCTTTAAAACCGGATGGCTGTTATAACGAAACGAAATACCTGAGACCGAAAGCTTCATCTGTTCAGCCCCTTTAGAAGGAGAAAGAGAAAGAGTGGTGCGCCCATGAACGAGGTGAGAACCCCTACAGGCAAAGTACCTGAACCGACCAGTACACGTCCCACGGTATCTGCCGCCAAAAGCAGCAAGGCTCCGATAAGGCAAGAAAAAGGCACCAAAAGCCGATGATCCGCCCCAGCAAGCCGGCGTCCAATATGCGGCGACAGTAGTCCCAGAAAGGCGATCACACCCAAAAAGGCCGTGACTAAAGCAGCGACCAAAGCCGCTAAAAACATACCGCATAGGCGTAATCGTTCCACGCTTACCCCCACACCCCGGGCCACATCATCACCCGCGGTCAGGGCATTGAGATTCCACTGGTTAAACAAAAAATAAACAAGCACCAGCAATACCACCCCACTGAGCAGACCAACTTCCGTCCAACCAGCCCGACCCACATCCCCAAACGTCCAAAATACGACCGTGGCAATCTCAATTTCAGTGGCAAAATACTGCACCAAAATCGTACCAGAGGTAAACAGGGACGAAAGGGCCACACCCGCCAAAATAATGGATTCAGGGGACATCTTCTTGAGTCTTGCCAAAACCAGGATAACACAGGTGGCTGTCATGGCCCCCATAAAGGCAGCAAGTGTCACCACACTCAGACGATGCACAGCAAAGGCGTTGGTCCCCTCCCTAACCAAGGCACTGTTCTGCATGGCACCGGCCTCCAAAAATACAATGGCAAACGCAGCACCAAAGGCAGCACCCTGACTGATCCCCAAGGTAAAGGGCGAGGCCAGGGGATTTTTTAGCAAACTTTGAGTACCAAGGCCAGCCAATCCTAGTCCACAACCTGCAAGAACGGCCGCGATAATCCTTGGCATCCTGATACTCCATACCACAATTTTTTGAGCCCCCTGTTCCAGTCCCACAAGAGTCCTAAGGATTGTCACAATAGAAAGCTCATAGGATCCCACCTGGATGGCCCAGATCATAAGAACAATAAGCAGCGCAAGTAATCCTGCCAAAAGAGCGATTCGCCTACGAAAACTTACATTATAAGCCCTGACAATTTGTCCAGGCACATAGCGTGTTTTAATCAAAATATCAGAACTCAACACCAAATTAATCACCCAAGCGCATACTAGTTTTATTATCGTGCTATCGCCAAGGAATATTAGCTATATCATTTTTCCACGTCAAGAAAATAAACATGAGCGTGATTGAGCCCTGAACAACGCAGCAACTTCGTACAGTGGCTGAAGGGGGTGTGTGGTTGTCGGTGTGGTGACGTGCCCTGTCGCCTGGATTTCCCTGATGCGGCTGGCGAAATACAGGCATCACCAGCCCCTGCAATCACAACCTTTTCCATAATCGCTCCTTCTTAAAAACTTCCCGAAAATCCGCATTAGAAACTGTAACGAATCGCGGTATATACATTTGTGTTATCCTGAAACTGACTAAAAAATGTGTGAGGATAGTCTCCCCAGAATACGTTGGCACCTAATTCGACTGCCAGATCATCATTGACCTTGTAATTCATATTGGGCCGCATATACACATCCTTGTCGGAAGGTGAAAAATAAGTAAAGGCAGAACACGTAAGATTTTGACTCCAGTACAGTTTTGTGATTCTAAGTGTTATTAAATGACGGTACTCTTCAGCCGCCTTACTGCCAGCAGGCAGTGTTCGTCTATAGTCGCCGTACTGCAGCATCTGTTCAACGTAATACTGCAAACCGACCGTAAAGTCGGAAGCTATTTCCGGCAGGTCTTGCTCATAACCAACCAAGTAGCGAATCTGGCTGTTGTCAACATAGGGCTCATCGCCAGACAGATCATCACCAGAACGATAGTACCCTACTTCAGTATTGCCAATACCTGACCCCGCCTGTCCACGTGCACTTGCGCCGTAAACATTGAGTTTTGGAAATGTATATAGAGAGGTCAAGGTGTTAAACCCGGCAGGGCTTTTCCAGTAGCCCCAGTAGCCATAAGCAGCAAACTCATAACCGGAAACATTTTTCGAGACCCTCATCGCCAACTCATCATCCTGAAACCAGTCATCCGGTTTGTGAGTACGAGCGATATTATCTTGCCCAACGATACGGCTGCCGTTCCAGTAGGATATTCGATCGCCAGTAATGAATCTGTCTGAGTCGAACTTTGGCGAATAGACTAAATCAATATTAGCCAAGTCAGTAAAAAAGCTGGCCTTGATCGCATCGGAGGGTGCTTTGAGATATTCAGTGTTCCTTCCAATAAAAAAGGCCTGCCAGTCTTTTGGAAACAGATCATTAATAAATAACAAATCCCCCGTTCCCCAGGTTAATATCTGCCGACCCAACTTTAGGTCCACGAAATCATAAGGCGTATAGGCAACGCTGGATTCTCTCAAATCTAAAAAGCCTTCGCCTCTTTCCAGGTCAGCCGATTGGTTCACTGAAACCCAATCATAGTACAAATCGGTAGTGGCCTTGAAAGTAAAGTCCTGCCAGACTTTCTCCATCTCCAACTGTAATCTGGTTTCACCAATAGAAGTATCCTTTTCATGTTTATCATTTTGCAGCCGAAAACCACTGCGGACTTCCAAAAAGCCTGTTATGTCCATCCAGGGTTCTTTGACCCACTCTGTCTTAGCTTCTCGTTCAGTCTGAGACGGGGCTATTTCCAGACCACTTGGCAGTAACGGTTCCAACTCAAGATTCT